>CANFYD010000138.1 GCA_947450745.1 Burkholderiales bacterium | reverse complement strand
TGCTGCGCATCTTGCTCGACCACCCAAACCGGGTGCTCAACCGGGACCAGTTGGTGGAGCTGATCCACGGCCGCGAGGCCGAGCCCTATGACCGCGCCATCGATGTGCAGATCAGCCGCTTGCGTCAGCGTCTGCAGGACGACGGGCGCGAGGCCCGGCTGATCAAGACAGTGCGCGGTGAGGGTTATGTGTTGGCCGCCGCCGTGGAAGGGCGCTCAACATGCGACTGAAGCCGCTGAAACCGCTGAAGCCCTCCGCTTGGCTGCCCAAGTCGCTGGCCGGGCGCATGACCCTGATCCTGGTGGTCGGCTTGCTGGCCGCACAAATGGCCAGTTTTTATCTCCACATGCGGGACCGCGTCGAGCTGCTGGCTTCCGGCACGATCCAGGGCGAGTCGCTGGTGATGGGGGCCGTGCCGATGCGTTTTTTCTGGCATGTCGGCTTGACGCTGCTGGTCGTCATCGGGGTGTCGTTGATTGCGATGCGCTGGATTGCCAAGCCCTTGCGCGACTTGACCGAAGCGGCGAACGCGTTTGCCCACAACATTGATGCACCGCCGCTGCAGCAGGTCGGGCCCATCGAAGTGCAACGCGCCGCCGAGGCCTTCAATTTCATGCAGGCGCGTCTGCGGCGCTTGGTGGTCGAGCGCGGCCGCGCGCTGGCCGCCGTGTCGCATGACCTGCGCACACCGCTGACGCGCATGCGCTTGCGCGCCGAACTGGTGGATGACCCGCTGCTGCAGGATAAGCTGAACGCGGACATCGACGCCATGCACGCGATGGTCAACGGGGTGCTGGCCTACCTGCGCGGGCTGGAAGACAGCGAGTCGGCACAGGCTATCCACATGGAAGCGCTGTTGCACAGCATTGTTGAAGACGAGCGTTCGCAGGGGCGGCAGGTGGTGCTGCTTGAACGTGCGTCGGGTGTGCCCGCGCCGGCCCCGTACTCGGGCAAGTTGTCCTTGCTGCGGCGTGCGGTCGGGAACCTGATCGACAACGCCGTGCTGCACGGGCACCGAGTGACGGTGCGCCTGCAAGACCAGCCGGGCGAGTTGACCATCCTCATCGAGGACGACGGCCCCGGCATTCCGGACGCCGACCTGCTGCGGGTGACCGAGCCGTTCGTGCGGCTAGACGTTGCGCGTAGCCTCGACACCGGTGGCGTCGGGCTGGGGCTGGCCATCGTTCGCGATGTTGCGGCCTATCACGGCGGCCAGTTGATGCTTGAAAACCGCAGCGAAGGCGGCCTGCGGGCCAGGCTGGTGCTGCCGCGCGCCACGTAAGAAATGTTGGCCGACCTGCCCGTCGGAGTACGGCGGCGCGGGCGGCTCAGCGGTAGCGCATCGCCATCGCGTCCAGCGGCACCGGCCTGATGCGTGACGCTTGCCCCGCGCAGCCAAAGGCCTCGAAGCGTGCCTTGACGATGGCGCGCGCCGCTTTGCGGGCTTCCGCGAAGGCCTTGCGCGGGTCGAACTCGCCCGGTGCTTCAGCCAACAGCCGACGCATCGCCCCTGTCATCGCCAGCCGGATGTCGGTGTCGATGTTGATCTTGCGCACGCCGCTCTTGATGCCGCGCTGAATTTCTTCCACCGGCACGCCATAGGTTTCCTTGATGTCGCCGCCGTACTTCCGGATGATTGCCAGCCACTCCTGCGGCACGCTGGACGAGCCATGCATGACCAGATGGGTGTTGGGCAGGCTGGCGTGAATCTGCACGATGCGCTCCATCGCCAGGATGTCGCCGGTGGGCTGGCGAGTGAACTTGTAGGCACCGTGGCTGGTACCGATGGCGATGGCCAATGCATCGACGCCGGTGCGGGCGACGAAATCCTTGGCCTGCGCGGGGTCGGTGAGCATCATGTCGTGGGTCAGCTTGCCCTCGGCGCCGGAACCGTCTTCCTCGCCGGCCTCGCCGGTTTCCAGGGAACCCAGGCAGCCGAGCTCGCCCTCGACCGACACACCGATGGCCTGCGCCATCCTGCACACATGGCGGGTCACCTCGACGTTGTAGTCGTAGCTGGCCGGCGTCTTGGCGTCTTCGAGCAGCGAGCCGTCCATCATCACGCTGGTGAAGCCCGAACGGATCGACTGCAGGCAGACCGCGGGTGAGGCGCCGTGGTCCTGGTGCAGCACCACCGGGATGTCGGGGTGCGCTTCCACGGCTGCCAGCACCATGTGGCGCAAATAGGCTTCACCCGCGTACTGGCGCGCACCGGCCGAGGCTTGCAGGATCACCGGTGAGTCGGTTTCCTGCGCCGCTTCCATGATGGCCTGGATCTGTTCCAGGTTGTTGACGTTGAAGGCCGGCACGCCGTAGCCGTGTTCGGCCGCGTGGTCCAAGACTTGGCGTAGTGAGACGAAGGCCATGGGGGTTCTCCGATGAAGAGTAAAGGTGGAAGCTGGAAGACGGGGGCAGATGGGACAGATGGGCGCTCAGCCGAACTGCAAGCTGTGTTGCATGTGGTGATGCCAGTCGATCAGATCGTCCAGGCCGATTCGCGCGGACGAGCCGGCACCTGGCATATTGGCCGGCAGTTCAGGCCAGCTGCCGCAGCGCTTGAAGGTAGACCTCGGGGCCAGTGTGCCGTCCACATCCCACAGCAAGGCCTTGAGCGTCACGCGCCCCCTCCCTGCCGCAAGGCGAGCACATGCTGCGAGACCGCCAGCAGATGGTCGAACAGCAGGTCCGGCTTGGCGTCGGCAATCGGCTGGCCGGCGTTGTAGCCATAGGGCACCGCCCAGGCGGCGACGCCGGCGTTGCGAGCGGCCGTCACGTCGGTGATCGAATCGCCCAGGTGGGCGGTTCTGGCGAGGCTGACCTCGAGCGTCTGCGCCACATGTCTGAGCACGCTGCGGTGCGGCTTTTTCTCGGGCAGCGAATCGCCGCCGATCACGAGGTCGAAATAGTCGTCGAGCCGGGTCACCTTGAGCACCCGGCGCGCGTGCCGCAACTCTTTGTTCGTCACGCAGGCCAGCTTGACCCCCGCAGCTCGCAAGGCCTCCAGCGCGTCGTGGCAGCCGCCGTATGGCACCGCCTGGCTGCCGGTGGTGATGGCGTAATGCTCGTCCATGCTTTGCAGCACCGCATCCGGCTGCACTCGGCCGGCCAGTTCGGGCTGCTCCAGCAGGCAGCGGGCCAGCAAATTGAGCATCAGTTCGCGGGTTCCGGCACCGATCAGCCACGTGATCTCGGCGGTCGGGCGGCGTGCGATGCCATGTGACTGCAAGGCCCGGTTTGCCGCTTCGGCAATCTCCGAAGCGGTGTCAACCAGCGTGCCGTCAAGGTCGAAGCAAATGAGGTCGTAGGTCATGGGGGGCAGAAGGTGAGAATTTTTGTAGCGAGCGGCCGAAGCACAGGAACCGGAACCTACTTTGGGTACGCGAGGATTCCAAGCATTCGAGTCAGCGACGCATGGCGGACGCGCAGTAAAAAGTTTTCACCCTCTCAGTTGCTGGACCGCACGATGCGGCGCTCTTCATCGCACTGCGACTGCACCAGCTCGGCGAGCTTGGCGGCTGTCAGGCCGAAGTGTTCGAAGAGTTGCGCGGCGGGGGCCGACTCACCGAAGCTGTCCAGCCCCAGTGCGGCTGCGCAGCCGTACTGACCCCACCAGCGGGTGACGCCGGCCTCGACGCCGATGCGGGGGAGGCCCAGGCCCAACACGTCCTGTTGATAGGCCCGGTCCTGGCGATCAAACACCGTCGACGACGGCAGTGACACGACCCGCACCGGGATGTTGCGGGCGTCGAGCAGTTGTTGCGCGGCCATGGCCAGCGCCACCTCCGAGCCGGTCGCCAGGATGCTCGCCACCGCATCGGCCCGGTCGCTGAGCAGGTAGCCGCCGCGTTGGATGGCCAGCACCTGTTCAGGCGTGCGCTGTTGGGGCGGCAGGTTCTGGCGCGACAGCAGCAGTGCCGTCGGACGCTCGGCTTGTGCCAGCGCGTGGGTCCAGGCGACGGCGGTTTCGGCGGCATCGGCGGGGCGCCAGACGTCCAGGTTCGGGATCAGCCGCAGGCTGGCCGCATGTTCGACCGGCTGGTGGGTCGGGCCGTCTTCGCCCAGGCCGATCGAGTCGTGCGTGAAGACGTGGATGACGCGCAGCTTCATCAGCGCGGCCATGCGGATGGCATTGCGGCTGTAGTCGCTGAAGGTCAAAAAGGTGCCGCCGTAAGGGATGAAGCCGCCGTGCAGCGCAACGCCGTTCATCACCGCCGCCATGCCGAACTCGCGCACGCCGTAATTGATGTGGCGGCCGCCCTTGGCCCCGCCGCGCACCGCGCCGCAGCCGGGAAAGTCGGTCAGGTTCGAGCCGGTCAGGTCGGCGCTGCCGCCCAGCATTTCGGGCAGCTTGGGCGCCAGCACGGCCAGCAACTGTTGCGATGCCTTGCGGCTGGCAACGGCTTCGCCCGCTTGGGCGAACGACGCCACGGTGTCGCGCACAGTGGACTCGAAGTCCTGCGGCAGTTGGCCGGCCACGCGCCGCTCGAACTCGGCCGCCAGGGCAGGGTATGCACTGCGGTAGTTGCTCATGCGCGCTTGCCACTGGGCCTCGCGCACGGCACCGCGCTGCGTGGCGTTCCAGCGCGCGGCGATCGCTTCTGGAATCACGAACGGTGCGTGTGGCCAGGCGATGGCCTCGCGGGTGTGGCGGATCTCGTCGGCACCGAGCGGCTCGCCGTGGGCCTTGGCCGTGCCGGCGCGCTGCGGCGAGCCTTTGCCGATGGTGGTGCGGCAGATGATCAGCGTGGGCTGGGTGGTCGATGTCTTGGCTTGCGCGATCGCTTGGCCGACTTCGGCCACATCGTGCCCGTCGACCGGGCCGATCACCTCCCAACCGTAGGCGCGAAAGCGCGCGGCGGTGTCGTCGATGAACCAGCCCTGCACGGCACCGTCGATGGAAATGCCGTTGTCGTCGTAGAGCGCAATCAGCTTGTTCAGCTGCCACACGCCGGCCAGCGCGCAGGCCTCATGGCTGATGCCTTCCATCAAGCAGCCGTCCCCCATGAAGACGTAGCTGTGGTGATCGACGACGGTGTGGCCGGGGCGGTTGAACTCGTCGCCGAGCAGCTTTTCGGCCAAGGCAAAGCCGACCGCGTTGGCGAGGCCCTGGCCGAGCGGGCCGGTGGTGGTCTCGACACCGGGTGTCAGGCCGACTTCGGGGTGGCCGGGCGTCTTGCTGTGCAGGCGCCGAAAGCGTTGCAGCTCGGCCATCGGCAGCGCGTAGCCGCTCAGGTGCAGCAGCCCGTACAGCAGCATCGAGGCGTGGCCGTTGGACAGCACGAAGCGGTCGCGATCCGGCCAGGCCGGATTGGCCGGGTTGTGGTTCAGGTGGCCATGCCACAGGGCAACGGCCATTTCGGCAATGCCCATCGGTGCGCCGGGGTGGCCGGAATTGGCCAGGTGCACCGCGTCCATCGCCAGCGCCCGCAGCGCGTTGGCCAGCTCGTCGCGCTGCCCGTTGTCTTGGCGAATCACTTGGTCGTTCGAGTTCGTGCTCATCGTGCTCTCCGTCTGGTGGGCTTGACTGTCACAGCGCGCCGAGCGTTTGGCGCTGGCGCTCGACCATGCGCCAGATGAAGGGCGTGAAGATCAGTTGCATGGCCAGCTCCATCTTTCCGCCCGGCACGACGATGGTGTTGGCGCGCGACATGAAGGAGTCGTGAATCATGTTCAACAGGTACTG
Source organism: Burkholderiales bacterium (assembly GCA_947450745.1). Lineage (GTDB taxonomy): Bacteria > Pseudomonadota > Gammaproteobacteria > Burkholderiales > Burkholderiaceae_C > Paucibacter_A. The sequence goes on along the minus strand of CANFYD010000138.1, from coordinate 2,682 downwards.
GAAGTCGATGCCCTTGGGGTTGGCAAAGCGGATCACCACCAGGCTTTCGTCCGGCGAGGGGATGTCGCGTGCCACGAACGGGTTCGAGGTGTCCACCATCGGCACGCGCTGGAAGTTCACATGCGTGTGGGTGAATTGCGGGCAGATGTAGTTCACGTAGTCGGGCATGCGGCGCAGGATGGTGTCGGTGACCGCTTCAGCGGAGTAGCCGCGCTGCTTTTTGTCGCGCCACAACTTCTGCGTCCACTCCAGGTTGATCACCGGCACCACGCCAATCAACAAGTCGGGGTGGCGGGCGATGTTCACCTCGGGCGTGACGACGCCACCGTGCAGGCCTTCGTAGAACAGCAGCTGCGTCTGCGCTGGCAGCGTTTCCCAGGGCGTGAAGGTGCCGGCCGCTTGTTGGTAGGGTGCCGCTTCGTCGTCGTTGTGCAGGTATTTGCGGCGTTTGCCGGTGCCGGATTCGCCGTAGCTGCAGAACAGCTGTTCCAGCTCGGCAAACAGATTGTTCTCGGGCCCGAAGTGGCTGAAGTTGCGGTCGCCGGCGCGCTCGGCCTCGGCCAGACGCAGCTTCATTTCCTTGCGGTCGTAGCGGTGGAAGCTGTCGCCTTCTATCGTCACCGCCTGAACGCTCTCGCGCCGGAAGATGTTCTCGAAGGTGCGCGTCACCGACGTGGTGCCCGCGCCGGAGGAGCCGGTGATGGCGATGATGGGATGGCGTTCTGACATGGGGTGTTCCTCTCAGTTCCGAAACAGACCGCGGTCGGCAAACAGCGGGTTGCCGCGCTCCTGTGCCGGTGGTTCGTGGTGGTAGCGCTCGATGCGCTCGACTTCGTGCTTGGAGCCGAACACCAGACCGATGCGCTGGTGCAGCTCGGTCGGCTTCACGCCCAGCATCGGCTGGCGGCCGGTGCTGGCCCGCCCGCCTGCTTGTTCCATCAGGAGTGCGATCGGGTTGGCTTCGTAGAGCAGTCGCAGTCGCCCCGGTTTGCTCGCATCCTTGCTGTCGCGCGGGTACAAGAACACGCCGCCGCGCATCAGGATGCGATGCGCTTCCGCCACCATGCTGGCGATCCAGCGCATGTTGAAGTCCTTGGCGCGCGGGCCCGGCTGGCCGGCCAGGCATTCGTCCACATAGCGCTTCACCGGCGGCTCCCAGAAGCGGCTGTTGGAGCTGTTGATCGCGAACTCCTGCGTGTCGGCGGGCACCCGAATGTCGCGGTGCGTCAGCATGAACTCGCCCAGATTGGGGTTCAACGTGAAGCCGGCGACACCATTGCCCACCGTCAGCACCAGCATCGTGGTCGGCCCGTAGAGGGCGTAGCCGGCGGCGACCTGGGTGGCACCCGCTTGCAGGAAGTCGGCTTCGGTGACGTCGCGGCCGCTGTCGACCACCTCTTGCGGTGCTCGCAGGACCGAGAAGATGCTGCCCACCGACACGTTGACATCGATGTTGCTGGAGCCGTCCAGCGGGTCGAACACCAGCAGGTATTTGCCGCGCGCATGGGCTGCGGGGATCTGCTTGGGCGCGTCCATCTCTTCCGATGCCATGCCGGCCAGGTGGCCGCTCCAGTCGTTCATCTGGATGAAGATCTGGTTGCTCAGCACGTCGAGCGGCTTTTGCACCTCGCCTTGCACGTTGACTGCGCCGCCTTGCGGGGGCGCGGCCGAGCCCAGCCCATCGTCAAGTTGACCGAAGGCGACGATGCGGGCTATCGCCTTGCAGGCCAGCGACACGTCGAGCAGCAGCGCATTGAGGTCGCCGCTGGCGGTGGGGAAGCGGCGCCGTTCTTCAATCAGGTAGCGCGTGAGCGTCCAGCGTTGTGACAGGGGCATGGTGGGCTTTCTGGGGTCAGATCTTGTTCGGGATTGGCGGCAGGAACAAACGGCTGCCGCGGATATCACTCGGCTGCAGCGTGCACAGATCGGCCTCAGTGAGCACGCGGTCAGCGTCGGCAAAGAGGCGGCTGGCCTGGCGCAGGCGCGCCCGGTCGAGCGCGTTGCGCACGCTGCGCGCATTGGCGAAGTGGGGTTGCTGCAGGCGCAGGCCCAGGTAGTCGGAGAAGGTCGCGCGCGCTTCGGCACCGAAGCGGTAGTTCATGCCGGTCAACATGCGGTCGGCAATCTCCAGCAACTCGCCCTGTTCGTAGTCGGGGAAGTCCAGGTGGTGGGCGATGCGGCTGCTCATGCCCGGGTTGCTCTGGAAGAAGGTGTCCATGCGGTCCTTGTAGCCCGCCAGAATCACCACCAGATCGTCGCGCTGGTTCTCCATCACTTGCAGCAGGATTTCGATCGCTTCCTGCCCGTAGTCACGCTCGTTTTCGGGGCGGTAGAGGTAGTAGGCCTCGTCGATGAAGAGCACGCCGCCCAGCGCCTTTTTCAGCACCTCCTTGGTCTTGGGCGCGGTGTGGCCGATGTATTGCCCGACCAGATCGTCGCGCGTGACCGCGACCAGGTGCCCTTCGCGCACATAACCCAGGCGGTGCAGAATCTCGGCCATGCGCAGCGCCACCGTGGTCTTGCCGGTGCCGGGGTTGCCGGTGAAACACATGTGCAAGGACGGCGCCTGGGCCGCCAGGCCGTGCTGGGCACGCAGCCGGTCGATCACCAGCAGCGCGGCGATGTCGCGGATGCGCTGCTTGACCGGCGCCAGGCCGACCAAGTCGCGATCGAGCTCGTCGA
>CANFYD010000137.1 GCA_947450745.1 Burkholderiales bacterium | reverse complement strand
ATCGGCGGCTGCAAGGCGGCCGCAGCGGTCCATTTTTCACCGTCTTTTCGCCCCATAGCGGAGCTATGAAGCTTCAAATCCGGCAAAAACTGTCCTCGCTGGGGCCACCTTTCGCTATCGCCGCCTTCTGCCGCGCAGACTCCTAGCAACGGGCCAGCGGAATCAACCGAATCGGCGCAACAAGAACGGTTGTTTTCACGGCACGACGCGGGTTCAGACCCGCCCTACCGGAGAATTTCCGCCGCCATGCGGGCGGCGGCACCGCGGTGCTGGGCGGCAAAGCGCTCGGCGGCGCTGGCCATGGCTTGTTGACGAGCGGGGTCGGTGCACAGGGCCAGCGCGGCTTGCAGACCCTGTGTCATGTCGGTCACGCGCAGCGCTGCACCGGCTTGCAGCGAGCGCTCGGCGGCGTCGGCAAAATTGAAGGTGTGCGGCCCCATCACCAGCGGGCAGCCACAAGCGGCCGCTTCGATCAGGTTTTGCCCACCCAGCGGCGCAAAACTGCCGCCCAGCAAGGCCGCGTCGGCCAGCGCGTAATACAGCGCCATCTCGCGCATCGAGTCGCCCAGCCAGACCTCGGCGGCCAGCGCTGCCGCATCGGGCTGGGCTGCCCACCCACTGCGCCGGGCCAAGCTCAGGCCGGCGGATCGCACCAACGCCGCCACCTCGTCAAAGCGCTGCGGATGGCGCGGCACGATCAGCAGCAGCGGCCGCCCGGCTGCTGGCAACTGGCGCCAGGCTTGCAGCAACTGCGCTTCCTCGCCCTCCCGCGTCACCGCTGCCAGCAGCACGGGGCGCTGGCCGGTGGGTTCGGCGTTGCTTGACAACAGCGCCCGCCATTGCCGCCCCTGCGCCAGCAGCGCCGCGTCCGGCGTCAGGTCGAACTTCAAATTGCCGCAGACCTGCACCGTGGGCGCACCGCTGGCCCGCAGGCGCTGCGCGTCGGCCTCGGTCTGCGCCAGCACCAGGCTGAGCCGCCGGGCGGCCGCATGCAGCAGCGGCGCAAAGCGCTCGCCCCGGCGCTGGCTGCGCGCCGACAAGCGGGCGTTTGCCAGCAGCATCGGCACGCCGTGCCGAGCGGCCTCGAATTGCAGCGTCGGCCAGATCTCGGTTTCCATCAGCACGCCGAAGCGCGGCCGCCAATGCTGCAAAAAGCGCCGCACCGCGCCGGGCGTGTCGTACGGCAACCAGGCTTGCGCGTCGCCCGGCTGCAGCAGCGGCTGAGCCGCCGCGCGGCCGGTGGCCGTGCTGTGGGTCAGCAGAAAGCGCAGCGCAGGCTGTTGCTCGCGCAAGGCCTGGATCAACGCCGCCGCCGCCAGCGTTTCGCCCAACGACACCGCGTGGATCCAGACCCAATCGCTCGCTTCGGCCGGGCGTGGATAGCAGCCCAGCCGCTGCGCCAGCCCTTGCCGGTACAGCGGCTCGGCCGCACCGCGCCGCCACAGCCGCGCCAGATAGAGCGGCGTCAGCAGCCGCAGCAGGCCGGCGTAGGCCCAGCGGCAGGCTTGCTCGGTGAGCGTTTCGCCTGGCGTTTCTTCGCTCAATGCCCGGCCGCGAACACCGCGTCGGGCTTGACGCGCTTCAGTTGCGCCAGCACCTCGGCCTGAATCCGCTCCAGCGCCGCTTGGGTGTGGCCCTCAAAGCGCAGCACCAGCACCGGCGTGGTGTTGGAGGCCCGCACCAAGCCGAAACCGTCGTCATATTCAACCCGCAGGCCGTCGATGGTGACCAGCTCCTTGGCTGTGGGGAAGCTGGCGATCTCGAGCAGCTTCTTGACCACCTCGTGGTGCTCGCCCTCGGCGCAAGGCACGTTGATTTCCGGCGTGTTGAAGCTGGTCGGCAGCGCCTTCAGCACCGCGCTGGGGTCGTCCGAGCGGGACAGGATCTCCAGCAGGCGGGCGGCCGAGTACATCGCGTCGTCAAAGCCATACCAGCGCTCGCTGAAGAAGATGTGGCCCGACAGCTCGCCGGCCAGCGGTGCGCCGGTTTCGCGCAACTTGGCCTTGGCCAGCGAATGGCCGGTCATCCACATCAGCGGCTCGCCGCCATGCTCGCGAATCCACGGGGCCAGGCGCTGCGTGCACTTGACGTCGAAGATGATTTGCGCGCCCGGCTTGCGCTTCAGGATGTCGGCGGCGAACAGCATGATCTGCCGATCCGGCATGATCATTTCGCCGTCTTTGGTGACGACGCCGAGGCGGTCGCCGTCGCCGTCGAACGCCAGGCCCAGTTCGGCGTCGCAGGCATGCACGATGCGCTTCAGGTCTTCCAGATTCTCCGGGCGCGACGGGTCCGGATGATGGTTGGGGAAGTCGCCGTCCACCTTCGAGAAGATGTCGATCACCTCGCAACCCAGCGCGCGCAGGATGGCCGGCGCGGTGGCACCGGGGATGCCGTTGCCGGAGTCGACGACGATCTTCATGCGGCGCTTCAGCTTGCAGTCGCGCACGATGCGCTGGCTGTACTCGGCAATGATGTCCATCGTGGCGTTGCGGCCCGGCTTCTTGACCGAGGCCACGGCGTAGTCCTCGGCCTCGATGCGGCGGCGCAAGGCTTGAATCTGCTCACCGTAGACCGCTGCGCCCTTCAACACCATCTTGAAGCCGTTGTAGTCCTTCGGGTTGTGGCTGCCGGTCACCATGATGCCGCTGCGGCAACCATGCTTGGCGCGGGTGGCGGCCACGTAATAAAGCATCGGCGTGGTGACGGCACCCAGGTCCACCACATCAAGGCCGGTCGATTGCAGGCCGCGAATCAAGGCTGCCACCAGACCGGGGCCGGACAAGCGCCCGTCGCGCCCCACGGCGACTGCCTTTTCGCCCAAGCCCCGGGCTTCGGTGCCAAAGGCCCGGCCGAGGTGCTCGGCCATTTCTTCGTTCAAGTTGGTCCCCACGACGCCGCGGATGTCATAGGCCTTGAATATCGACGCTTGCACTTGCATGAAAAAACCCCCTGTTGTTGATTCGTGAAGGCGGATTGTAGGCAGCGCTTGCGGTGCTTTTGCAGCCAACGGACTGCAAGGTGTGCAACCTTGCCGGTGCCCGGCGGTGCGAATGGCAGGTATCGACCTCGGCCTGCGCTCGGGCTGCGCGCCGGTCGCCTGATACCGCTTTGCAAGCCTGCGAGATTGGCGATCAATTCAGATCGGTTTCAAGCGTCAAGCCAGCGGGGAAAGCCGTCCGCCAGTTCTCGCACTACCGGCAAATTGCGGGCCGGATCCAGGGGCTTAGCGCGGCTCTAAATATTAAAAATAGTTAATCGATACATTCAATTCATTAAGAGTAAATTAATATAAAAATAATCGTGAAATAAGTCACGAAATTTCGATTTATTCGCTTTTATTGCTATTTCAAGCAGGAAGAAAAGCTTTGAAGAAGCACAAATTGAATTTTTTGGCAAGTGCCGTTATCGTCTCAGTCATGGCTGGGGCGGCCGCCTCAGCCCCAAGTACGGCCAGCGCCGCCGCGCTGCTGGGTGAGGAATTGGCCAGTTTTTCAACCTTGGCGGGCGGCTACGCCACTTATGGTGCGGGGGCCGTGGTCAGTGGGCAGATCGGTGCCGTCACCTATGTGGTGGGCGGCGCGGGCAGCAGCAGCGGCGGGGATTCGGTCAACACGGTTGCGGTCGCTACCGCGCTGAGCCAAATTGCCACGGCGCAAGCCGCCCTGAATGCGATGCAGACCGACACCACCTTGCTGCCGACACTGAGCGGCAACGTCACTTGGTCACCCGGCGTCTACGGCGCGACGGCCCTGACGACGGCGGCCGGTTCTATCCTGACGCTCGACGGCGGTGGTGCCGAGAGCCCGATCTGGGTGTTCAATATTCCGACCTATCTGGTCACCGGTGCCAGCACCGAAATCAAGATCATCAACGCAGGGGCGGGGGCCAGCGTGCTGTGGAACACCGGCGGCTACACGACGATGGGTGCCAACACCAATTTCCTCGGCACGATACTTTCCGGCACCTACATCAGCCAAGGAGCCGGTTCGACGATGGCTTGCGGCAACACCTTTGCTCTGTCCTATATCTCGATACCCGCCGGCTCCAAGATGACCTCCAGCAACTGCGAAGGCTCGGGCAGCTGGGCCGGTTCGGTCAACGGCTTGGGACTAGGGCTGGACATCGTGAACGGTGTGGCCACCGCCTCGGTCTCGGCCATTCCTGAGCCCGGCACCTATGCCTTGCTGCTGGCAGGCTTGGGCGTGCTGGGGTTCAGGGTGTGGCGTCAGTAGAGGCGCAAGCCGCTGAGGCCGTCATTGGCGTAAGCCAACGAAGCAATCAGTCTCTATCGCCGTGCGGCGCGGACTGAGTTGAAGGCAGCACCGCCGCCGCCTTGGCAAGCGCTGTGCTGTCTGACTTGAGCTTGCGATACAGCGTGCTGCGCCCGATGCCCAGATGGCGTGCGGCCAGGGCCAAGTTGCCGCCGCAGTTTTGCACCGCCGCCTGAATCGCCAAGCGCTCGGCTTGGCGCAGCGTCGGCGCCGCTTCGGCCGGCAAGCTCGCCCGAGTTGCAGACCGATCAAGCGCGGAGCCGAGCTGGTGCTGTGCTTCCAATTCCGGAGGTTTGGGTATTTCGAGCGCCCCGACCGCTTCCAGAATTTCAACGGCTGGCAGCGTCGCTAGGGTCAAACTGGCCTCCGCCGTTGAACTTGGAGGCGGGTTCGAGGCAGCACCCGTGGCTGCCGGGCGTGTACGCTGTATGTGCGTGCTGCCCAGGCTCAGCCGGACATGAATGGGCTCCACCGGGCCGGGCCGGCCTGGGTGAACAAAGGCCAGCCGCAGAGCCTGCTCCGGGTGCTGGCAGGCTTGATCGATCAGGCCACTCAGGTCGGTGGCAAACAGGCTTTGCACGCCGCTGCGGCGCAGGTGGTGGGCGCTGTCGCCCAGCAGCTCGATGGCGCGCCGGTTCGCGCCCAGCACCTGACCCGCTTCGTCGAGTGCCAGCACGCCTTCATGCAAGGTGCCCAGCGCGCTGCTCTGCGGGTGCAGGTGCAAGCGCAGGTGGTGGCTGAACTTGTCGCTGAACCACTGCGTTTCGATCAGCCGGGCCGCCAGTCTGGCCAACGCTTGCGTGTGCGGGTGGTAGGCGCGGCGGTCGCTGGAAACGTTGATGACGCCCAGCAGCGCGCCCTTGTGGTCAAACAGCGGGGCGGCCGCGCAGGTCAGGAATTGCAGCGCCCGCAAGTAATGCTCCTGGCCAAAAATGCAGGTGGGCTGCTCGGTCATCAGCGCGGTGCCGACGGCGTTGGTGCCCTTGTCGGCCTCGGCCCACAGTGCGCCTGGGGCCAGGGCAACTTGTTCGGCCCGCTGCAAAAAGCCGGCGTCGCCCAAAGCGTGCAGCACCACGCCGCTGGCATCCGTCAACAGCACGATGCTTTGGGCGTGGGTCAGTTGCTCGTAGAGCATCTCCATTACCGGCAGCGCCTGCGCAAACAGGCGGGCATTGCGCTGTTGCAGCTCCTGCAGTTCGCGGGGCGACAGGCGGTGCAGGTCGGGCGCTTGGCTGGGGGTCAGGCCAAAGACCTGGCAGCGCTCGGCCGCGCTGCGCACCGTTTGTGCCCGCAAGGCGCTGGTCGCCGCACCCGCCCGGTTGTTGAATGGAGTCAGCAAAGTCAGAGCTCCTTCGTTGCTGCGGCAGACCGGTGGCCCGCCGAAGCGCCCGACTATCCCGCACGCCGCTGAGTCTGGCAATCAGGCAAGTCGGGATGGCGAGCCCGCAGTTCCCGTGCTTGCCCCACTCCTTTCTTCGCTTCAGAGCATCAATGCGCCCGCGCCGGCACGCTGTCGCCGGCCGCGCCGACCGCGCCCACTGCCCCGTTGACGGTGATGACGCGGCGGGATTTGTCCTCCATGTCGTCCAGCGCTTGCGCGGCGGCGCGGCTGTGTTGGGCCCAGTCGTCGGCGCTGCGGATGATGCTGGGCTTGATCAGCACCACCAACTCGCGCTTGCGGCCGGCATTGGCGCGGTTGCCGAACAGCGTGGCGGTGACGGCGTTCTGCTCCGAACCGGGCAGGCCGGAGCCGCGCCGTGACGATTCCATCTGCATCAGGCCGCCGATGGCGACGATGTGGCCGTCCGGTATGCGCACCACCGTGTCGGTTTCGTTGACGGTGCTGGAGGCCAGCGGCAGCCGGAAGTTGCCGATCACGCCGAGGTCGATCTGCTTGACCTTTTCGGTCACCGTGGTCACCGACGGGTGGATGTGCAGCGTGATCATGCCGGCCTCGTCGATTTGCGGCGTCACGTCCAGCGCAATGCCGGAGAAGAACGGCGTCAGCGTCAACGTCGGGATGGTGTTGTTGCTGGTGTTGTTGGTCGTGGTGGTGTTGTTGTTGCTGCTGTTGCCGCCGGTGATGCCGGTGACGAAGTAGTCGTCCGAGCCGACCTTCAACACCGCCTTCTGGTTGTTCAGCGTGGCCACCCGGGGGCTCGACAAAATCTGCGTGTCGCCGTGGCTTTCCAGGAAGCTGATCAAGCCCTGAAAGCCGCCGCGCGACAAGGCCAGGCCAAACGCCCCGCCGCCGGGCGAGATCATCGGGATCAGATCGGCCCAGCCGGGGCTTTGCGCGCCGCTCGACTGCACCGGCAAGTTCAAGTTGTTGCTGACCAGCGGATTGACAAAGCCGTTGACACCGCTGGGGAGGGCTGGGTTGACGCTGGTTTGCCCGATGGCCCCGTTTTTGCCCAAAACCGACCAGTCGATGCCGCTTTGAAAGCCTTCACGCAGCTCCACTTCGACGATCTTGGCCTCCAGCATCACCTGGCGCTCCACCGCAAAGCGGGTGCTGCGCAAAAACGCATCGACATGCCGCAGCTCTTCCGGCATGGCGCGCACGGCGATGGTGCCGGCCTGCGGGCTGGCCACCACGTTGCGCCCGCCCTCAGCCCCGATCAGGGCGCGCAGCGCGGCGGTGGTGTCGGTCCAGAAATCGCTGCGGGTGGTGGTGGAAATCTGGCTGCTGTCGGGGTGCGGGGCATTGCCTGCACCGTTGGTCCCAGCGCTGTTGCTGGCATTCCCCACATTGCCGCCCATGGTGCCGGCCGAGCTGTTGGCGCCGGCACCGGAGCTGACGCGCAACTCGCTGCGACCGACGCGCTGGTGCTGCAAGTAGTTGACGGTGAAGATGCGGGTTTGCATCGACGGCGGGAAGACGGTGATGCGGCGGCCGTCGAACTTGAAGTCGAAACCGTAGACATCCCGGATCGACTCCAGCGCCTCTTGCAAGGTCACACCTTTGAGCGTGACCGACAACTGCCCGCTGATGTTCGGGTGCACCAGCATGCTGTAGCGGGTGTCGCTGACCAAGGACAAAAACACATCGCGCACCTGCGCGCCGTTGACGATCAGGTCAAAGCGCGGCTCCGGCGGTGTGGCGGCTGGCAGCGGCAGCGCTGCGGCCAACGGCTGAGCGGGCAGGGCGGCGGCAGGCTGCGCAGCGGCTGCCGCAGCCCGCTTGTCCTCTTGGGTCTTCAAGTCGGCGCGCAGCTCGGCCCGCAGCTCGGCATTCGGCTGGGTCAGCTGCAAGGGCTTGTCGGCGCAAGCCGTGAGCAGTCCCAACAAGCTCAGCGCGAACAGGCCGCTGCCGGCGCGGTGGTGGGGGCGTGATGTCATGGGTTTTCCTGGCTGGGAGTGGCGGCGCGGCTGGGCCGCAGCGGCAAATTCGCTGGGGCTGTTTGATTTGTTTGATTTGTTTGGCCTGATTTGGCTGGCCTTTTCGGCTCGGCAGGTTTGGCCGGCAAGCGCTCGGCACGCTTCTCGACGCCGGCGAACAGGCTTTGCTTGCGCGTCACACCGTCCTCGGTCAACCAGACCGCGCTGTCCTCGATGCGGGCGATGCGTGCTGCGCCGAGCTTGTCACCCACGCGCAAACGCCGCCCGCCGAACACCACAAAGTAGCGGCCCTCGACGACCATCAGCTGCTGAACGGCGATGGCTGCGCTGGGGGCTGCACCCGCTGTGCCGTCCGGCGCTGGCGCTTGGCGCAGCACCGGCGGCAGTTCGGTGGGGTCGCGTAAATTGACCGGCACGGCGGTCTGGGCCATGGTTTGTGCACTGACTTGTGCAGCCGTCGGCAACGGGTCGGCCAGCGCTCCGCCACGACTCAGCGCCAGGGCCAACAAGACCCAAGTTGTTGTCTTCATTTGGCCTTCAGCAAAAAGACTTGCAATTGCAGCAAGGAGGCTTGGCCGCTGGTCGCAGCCGTCATGCCCACCCGATTCACTGGCGTCAGCGCCGTGGGCCCCGCCTTGGCGGCACTGAGCTTCATTTCGCCCCAGTGCAGGCCGGGCAAGGTCGTTTCCAATTGCCGCAAGTAGCGCAGCAGGGCCAGGTAGTCGCCGGCCACGCGCAATTCCACGCCCTGCCATTGCCAGCCGTCCAGTGCGGCGGTGCCGGCAAATTTAGGCGTCTCGCTGATGGTGCT
>CANFYD010000136.1 GCA_947450745.1 Burkholderiales bacterium | reverse complement strand
ATCGATTGGGCCGCGCTGTGCGCCCGCGCCAGCTTGGCCCCACCGACCGACGACAACGAAGCCGCCCTCTGGCTGATGCAGCATCTGCAACCCTACCGGGTCGAGGCCAACGACGGCGAAGCGCAGGGCTTGATCACGGGTTATTACGAGCCGCAATTGGACGCGACGCGCAAACCGCAGGGCCGCTTTCAAACCCCGGTGCTGGGCCCGCCTGCCGACCTGCAGCAGCGCCGCCCCTACCTGACCCGCCAGCAAATTGACACCGAGCCGCGCGCCAAACTGCGCGCGCCGGAGCTGATGTTCCTGGAAGACCCGCTCGACCTGCTGGTGCTGCAGATCCAGGGCTCGGGCCGGCTGCGCGTGAACCTGGCCGATGGCAGCCAGCAGTGGATCCGCATGGCCTTCGCCGGCCACAACGATCAGCCCTACCAATCGATCGGCAAGACGCTGATCGAGCGCGGCGAGCTGCGCCCCGGCGAAGCGTCCTGGCCGGCGATACGCGACTGGATGCGCCGCAACCCGCAAAAGGTGCGCGAGCTGCTGTGGGTCAACCCGCGCTATGTCTTTTTCCGTGAAGAACCGTTGCCGGACACCAATATCGGCCCGCGCGGCGCTCAGGGCGTGGCGCTGACGCCGGGCCGCTCGATCGCGGTGGACCGCGCCAGCATCCCCTACGGCACGCCCGTCTGGCTGGACACCACCGAGCCGCTCAGCAACACCGGGCTGCGCCGCCTGGTGATGGCGCAAGACACCGGCAGCGCCATCACCGGGGCGGTGCGCGCCGATTACTTCTGGGGCTGGGGCGTGGAAGCCGAGCAACAAGCCGGCCGCATGAAACAGCCGCTGCGGCTGTGGGCGCTGTGGCCCCGCGCCGCCGGTTCTTGAGCACAGCCCCCATTTGCCGTAGGGCGGGTCAAGACCTGCGGGCTCTTTTGGCATTGGCGGCGAATTGCCGACAGGAGCAGGCTTGGCGCAACACGGGTGCCAGAGTCGGCCACACGCGGGTCTCGACCCGCCCTACGTCGCTGAAGCCAAGCAGCTGCCGCAGAGCGGACTCAGTCGACGATTTCCACGCCCTTCCAGAACGCGTAATGGCCCTTGATTTCGGCGGCGGCTTCGGTCGGTTCGGGGTAGAACCAGACGGCATCGGGGTTCAGGTCGCCGTTGACGAACAGGCTCAGGTAATGGGCTTGGCCCTTCCAGGCGCAACCGGTGCGGTGGTTGCTGAAGGTGGTGTGCTCGCGCTTCAACGCTTCCGGCGGGAAGTAGTGGTTGCCTTCAACCACCACGGTCGCGTCGCTCTGCGCCACCACCACACCGTTCCAGACTGCTTTCATGGCCTTGCTCCTTGACTGACGATCAGTCGGCGGGACTATAGGCCAGCCGTCCTGCCCCGCAGGATCGAGGGGCTCGAGCGCTTCACCGACAATGCCCTGGTGAAACGCTATTACTCCCATCAAGGCAAAGACATTTTCATCACCTCAGGCTCGACCAAGGAATTGGCCGCTGGGGTGTTCGGCGTTTGCGCCATCGGCGGTGGCGCGGAGGGTTGGTCCGTGGTCCATATGGGCCCGGACGGCGATGCCGCCGACCTCGGCGGCGAGTACTACTTCGCCACTTACGAAGAGGCGCTGACCTTCGTCAAGGAGCTGATCGACTTGATGGTGGTTTGACGGCAGGTTTGACCGTCCGGTTCAGCCGTCCTTCAACATCTCCGCACCCAGCGCCTCGGCCACTTCGATGCCGTCCACACCGGCCGACATGATGCCGCCGGCATAGCCCGCACCTTCACCGGCCGGGTACAAGCCCGCCACGTTGACGCTCTGCAAGTTCTTGCCCCGGCTGATGCGCAGCGGCGAAGACGTGCGCGTCTCCACTCCGGTCAGCACCGCGTCGGGCATGGCAAAGCCGCGAATCTGGCGGCTGAAGGCCGGCAGCGCCTCGCGGATCGCATCCAGCGCGTAGTCAGGCAAGCTGCCGTTGCCGGGCTGGGCCAGGTCGGTCAAGGTGACGCCGGGCTTGTAGGACGGCTCGACGCTGCCGAAGGCCTGGCTGCGCTGGCGCTTGATGAAGTCGCCGACCAGTGAACCAGGCGCTTTGTAGCCGCCCTCACCCAGCTCGAACGCGCGCGACTCCCAGATGCGCTGGAACGCCATGCCGTCGAGCGGACTGACCGGGCCTTGGCTAAGTCCGTCCTGGCGGTAATCCTGCGGCGTGATGCCGACGACGATGCCCGCGTTGGCATTGCGCTCGTTGCGCGAATACTGGCTCATGCCGTTGGTCACCACCCGGTTCGGCTCGGACGTGGCCGCCACCACCGTGCCGCCCGGGCACATGCAAAAGCTGTAGACCGAACGGCCGTTGGACGCGTGGTGGACCAGCTTGTAATCGGCCGCGCCGAGGATGGCGTTGCCGGCATTCGGGCCGAAGCGGGCGGCGTCGATGATGCTTTGCGGATGCTCGATGCGGTAGCCGATGGAGAACGGCTTGGCCTCCATATGGACGCCGCGCTGATGCAGCATGGTGAAGGTGTCGCGAGCGCTGTGGCCCAGCGCCAGCACCACATGGTCGGCACGGAGCTGCTCGCCCGACGCCAGCGTCACGCCCCGAATATGACCATCCTCAATCAGCACATCGCTGACGCGCTGCTCGAAGCGGATTTCGCCGCCCAGCGCCTCGATTTCGGCGCGCATCTTCATCACCACCGACACCAGCCGGAAGGTGCCGATATGCGGCTTGTTGACGAACAAAATTTCTTCCGGCGCACCGGCCTTGACGAACTCGTTCAAGACCTTGCGGGTCAGGTGGCGCGGGTCGGAGATCTGGCTCCACAGCTTGCCGTCCGAAAACGTGCCGGCACCGCCCTCACCAAACTGAACATTCGATTCCGGGTCCAGTTGGCCCTGACGCCACAGTCCCCAGGTGTCCTTGGTGCGCTTGCGCACTTCCGGGCCGCGCTCCAGCACGATGGGCTTGAGCCCCATCTGCGCCAGCACCAGCGCCGCAAAAATACCGCAGGGGCCAAAGCCGATCACCAGCGGGCGCGGCTTGGCCTGCGCCGCAAAATCGGCCGGGGCGTGGCCAACAAATTGATACGCCATATCCGGCGTCGGCTTGACATGGGGGTCGCCGGCCAAGCGCTGCAACACCGCTGCCTCGTCCTGCAACTCGCAATCGACGCTGTAGATCAGCTGCACCGCCGACTTCTTGCGCGCGTCGTAACTGCGCTTGAACAGCGTCAAGGTCAGCAACTCGGCGTCCGCCACGCCCAGGCGCTGCAGCACGGCCGGGCGCAACGCGTCCTCGGCATGGTTCAGCGGGAGGCGGAGTTCATTGATGCGGAGCATGGCGACTGACCGGTGTTGAGACTAACGACAAGAAATTGAAAACGGCAAACTTCAAACGGCAAACAGCAAACCGAGAATCCAAAAAGAACAGGCCCTGCCAAAAGGGAGGGCCTGTCTTCCGTACCGAGCGTTGAATTTTTTGCTCGCACAGCGCCAGGGGCGCCGCGCAATGCAACTCAACCGCCCTTGCTGGGGCGCTTGCCCGGGTTCTTCTTGCTGCGGGTGTGGGCACCGCGCTCAAGACTGTTCTTCTGGCCGTGGCCGGCAGTGAAGGTCACGCCGACGGGGGCAGCAGGACGGGGAGTAGCGCGACGCTGGGCTTCGGTGATGATTTTGTTGGCCATGAGTGGCTCCGGTACAAGGGATTGGATGCTGATGACTTGCGACAAGAGCACGGTTTTCCCAACCCCCTTTACTTGTCGCGACCATTGCGTGATCGCCCAGTAAAGCCACTCCCGGCCCTGCTGCCTTCACCAAGAATGACCAAGTGTGACGACGGGGGCCGGTTGTATTCGAGTTGGAACAACCAAACATTTTACTGTCAAATTGCGCCGCCCCGGCCAATCAGCCGAAATCAAGCAAAGTTGGCCTCGATATCCAGCGTCGCGCGCTGCCCAACGTCCGCCGCGTGCTGCAAGACCCAAGCCGCTCCGCGTTGCTGCCCCTGTTCGCGCAAGCGCTGCAGGAACGGGCCGTAGGCCAGCATCTTGGTGTCGGTGCGCTGCAAGCTGGCCAAGTCGCTGGAATCGACCATGTGAAAGCGCACCGCCTGCAAGCGCCGCTCCAGCCGGCCCAAGCGGCCCCAAGCGGACAGCTTGGAACGTGCAAACGAGCGCGCCATGGCAAACATCCGCATCTCGCGCATGAAGTGGGCGCTGAAGGCGATCTCGGCGATGCGGGCCTCGATGTCCTCGATGCGGCTGGGCAAGCTCTCGCGCTGCAGCGGGCTCAGCAGCACCAGCAGCACGTCGCGCGCCTCGCAGTCGTAAAAGAGCGGGAACACCGCCGGGTTGGCCGAGTAGCCGCCGTCCCAATACGGCTCGCCGTCGATCTCGATCGGGTGGTGGATCTTCGGCAGGCAGGCCGACGCCAGCAGCATCTCCGCCGTCAGCTCATGCTCGCGGAAGATGCGCAATCTGCCGCTGTTGGCCTGCGTCGTGCCGATGAACAACTTGAACGGGCTGGCCTTGCGCAGGCCCTCGAAGTCGATCAAGCGCTCGATCAGGCTGCGCAGGGGGTTCAAATCCAGCGGATTCAGCTGCGACGGCGAGAAGTAGCCGGCCCAGCTGGCCAGCAACTTGCCGGCCGGGGACAAGTCGATCGCTTCGCCGGCCCCGTGCGACACCATGCCCGACGGCATCTGCTTGCCCACCGCACCCCAAAAGTCGGCCAGCCCCTGGCGCGCGCCCTCGCGCCCGCCCTTCAACCAGCCATCGGCCAGCACCACCGCATTCATCGCCCCCGCACTGCTGCCGCTCAGGCCTTCGAAGTGCAGGCGCGGGTCGGCCAGCAGCGCATCGAGCACGCCCCAGGTGAAGGCGCCGTGAGCCCCGCCGCCCTGCAGCGCCAAGTTGAGCCGCAGCGGCGCAGCACGCAGACCCTGCCACCACTGCGTGAAAGCTCCGGCGTTGGGAGTGCTGAGAACATCTTTGTCTGGGCGTACACGCACAAACTGAGCGTTGCTGTCATTCAAATGAGCTCCTTCGCCCCAGCCGGGTTGGCGTGACGCTGTGGGCGCAGTATCAGGGATTACCCGTCACCTCCGCTATCGCTGAGCGCTCGGTGCGCAATCCCCTATCCGCTCCCGCCCACCCAGGTGGCTCAGAAAGCGCTGGGGTAAAGTGAATGGCCGTTAGCAGCGAGCGCTTGCTCGACTCAGCTCTTGCCGCCCCTGCCGCCCACTTCAACGCCGCAGCTTCTTTCTTCCTCCCGCCTTACTCCGCAGACCCCACGCGCCCATGTCCACCTCGTTCCTCGCCATCAAACCCGGGCTCAAGCTGGCCGAACAAGTGGCCGGTACGCTGGAGGCAGAGATTCGCGCGGGGCGACTGACGATCGGTGAAAAGCTGCCGACCGAGGCGGCGCTGGTGCAGCAGTTCGGCGTCAGCCGCACGGTGGTGCGCGAGGCCATCTCGCGTCTCAAGTCGCTCGGCTTGCTGGACGCCCGCCAAGGCAGCGGTGTGTACGTTCAAGACCCCGGCATTGCGCCGCTGAGCTTTGGCCGCACGCTGTCGGCCTCGCGCGAGGCGGTGGCGCAAATCGTCGAAGTGCGGCGCGCGCTGGAGTCCGAGGTGGCGGTGTTGGCGGCGCAGCGGCGCTCGGAACAGGATGTGCTGAACATTCGCGCCGCGCTGCAAGCCATTGCGATCGCCGTGGCAGCCGGGCAGGACGGCGTCGATGAAGACGTGCGCTTTCACCGAGCCATCGCCCAGGCCGCCGGCAACCCCTTCATGATCAGCACGCTGGACTATCTGGCGCAATTCCTGCGCGGAGCCACCCGCGTGACCCGTGCCAACGAGGCGCGGCGGGCCGATTTCGCCCAGGCAGTCAATCTGGAACATGAGCTGATCGTGCAGGCCATCGCCGCTGCCGACCCGGAAGCCGCGCACGCCGCCGCCGCCCAGCACATGAAGAACGCCTTGCTGCGCATCCAGCAAGCCGACGAGTCGTTCTGGCAGCAGGACGGCGAGCGTTTGGCGCAGTCGCTGGTGCCACAGACCGGTCAATAAAGCCATTCGGCGCGCTGCCCGCGCCACGCTCCGACGCCGCCAACCCCCTCGAATACGGGTTTCCCCTTGTCACTCTTTCGGGCTTAAATTTGTATGATGACCATACAAATAGTCCATTCGACTGGCCGCGAGCCATCGAATGCTCAACCCCAAGGAGACTCTCCCCATGTCCACACTCGCCCTGCTGAGCATTGCTGCCGGCGGTATTGCCCTGCTTTTGTTGTTGATCATCCGCTGGGAGATCCACGCCTTCATCGCCTTGATGCTGGTGAGTTTGCTGGTGGCGCTGGCCACGGGCATGCCGATCGGCGACATCATCAGCACCATGGTGGCCGGCATGGGCGGCACGCTCGGCTCGGTGGCGATTCTGGTGGCCCTGGGCGCGATGCTCGGCCGCATGATCGAGGTGTCCGGCGGGGCGGCCAGCCTGGCCGCGCGCTTCACCGCCATCCTCGGCCCCAAGCGCGTGCCGGCAGCCCTGACTGCGGCGGCCCTGGTGCTGTCGATTCCGGTCTTCTTTGACGTCGGCTTCATCATCCTGGTGCCCATCGTCTACGGCTTTTGCAAGGCGGCCAAGGTCGACCCGGTCAAGTTCGGCCTGCCGGTCGCCGGCATCATGCTGGCGGTTCACGTGGTGGTGCCACCGCACCCGGGCATCGTCGGCGGTGCGGCCATCGTCGGCGCTGATGTCGGCTGGATCACGCTGATTGGCCTGGCCATCTGCCTGCCGCTGGCCGTGCTGGCGCAATACACGGCCAAATGGCTGAACCGCAAGACTTTTGTGATGCTGCCGACCACGGCCGAGCAGTTCGCCAACTTCGGCGCTTCGGGTGCCGGCAGCGACGCTGCCGCCAAGCCGGGTCGCGCAGTGAAAGCAGCCAACGCGATCAAAGCACCAGGCGTCGGCGTCGTGCTGGCGCTGATTCTGGTGCCGCTGGCGCTGATCATGGTCGGCACCACCGGTGCCACGCTGCTGCCCAAGGGCGACGCGCTGCGCAATTTCCTGAGCTTCATCGGAGCACCGATTTTTGCTTTGATGGTCGCGGTGGGCATGGCATTCTGGCTGCTGGCCAAGCGTCAGGGCTGGTCGCAGTCGCGCACCAACGAGGTGATGGAATCGGCCCTGCCCTCGGCGGCCACGGTGATTCTGGTTACCGGCGCGGGCGGCGTGTTCGCCAAGGTGTTGACGGTCAGCGGCATTGGTACGGCGCTGTCGCAAAGCCTGACCGCCACCCACCTGCCCCTGATTTTGCTGGCCTTTGTCATCTCGCTGGCCTTGCGGGCAGCGCAGGGTTCGGCCACGGTCGCCATCCTGACCACCTGCGGATTGCTGGCCGACGCCATCACCGGCAGCGGCTATTCGGCGCTGCAAATTGCCTTGCTGTCGGTCGCCATCGGCTTCGGCGGACTCGGCCTGTCCCACGTGAACGACTCCGGCTTCTGGATCGTCACCCGCTATCTGGGCCTCAGCGTGGCCGACGGCCTACGCAGCTGGACGGTGCTCACCACCGTGCTGGGCCTGGCCGGCTTTTTGATGACCGCCGCACTCTGGATGCTGGTGGCTTGAGGCTGAGAACTTTTTACTGCGCGGTCGCCATGCGTCGTTGGCCGAATGCTCGGAATCCTCACGTACCTGAAGTACGTTCCGGTTCCTGCGCTTCGTCCGCCAGGGCCAGAGGCCCTGTCCTTCGCTAGGCACAAAGCGTCCTCAGGACGTTTTGTGTCCGGGCTCAGCCTAAGCCTGACAACCGCTCGCTACAAAAGTTCTCACCCTCCGAGGCCCCGCATCTGAATTCAACAATCCAGAAGGAACAAAAAATGAACAACAAAACAGTTGGCGTGATTGGCCTCGGCGCGATGGGCGCTGGTATCGCAAAGACGCTGCGCAGCCAAGGCTTTGCCGTCCACGTTTGCGATGTGCGGCCCGGCGCGGCCGAGGCTTTCGCGGCTGACGGCGGCACGGCGCACAGCTCGCCCGCCTCGGTGGCAGCGGCGGTGAAGGTGCTGGTGTCGGTGGTGGTGAATGCGGCGCAGACGGAGTCGGTGCTGTTTGGCGCGGGCGGTGCGGCCTCCGCCATGCCGCCGGGCAGCTGCTTCATCATGTGCTCGACCGTTGACCCAAACTGGTCGGTGGCGCTGGAAGCCAAACTCAATGCGGCCGGTGTCCATTACGTCGACGGCCCGATCTCCGGCGGAGCTGCCAAGGCTGCGGCCGGCCAGATGACGATGATGACGGCGGCCAAACCCGAGGCCTATGCCGTTGCCAACGCCGTGCTCGACGCGATGGCCGGCAAGGTCTACCGCCTGGGCGACCAGGCCGGTGCCGGCAGCAAAGTGAAGATCATCAATCAGCT
>CANFYD010000135.1 GCA_947450745.1 Burkholderiales bacterium | reverse complement strand
GCCAGAAATCGGGTGTCATAAATTGTTCCATGGGCGCGATTTTAGCGGTTTAGCTTGCAGCGGCTTCGGGCCGGCGCTGGGCCAGATAGCGCCCCACCAACACCACGCCGATGGCACAGGTGACGGCTACCGCCCAATCCAGACCATGCATATTCGCTTCAAACCAGGCGTTGATGGACAGGTCGGTCACCGCCATCTCGCCGGCCACAAAGCCCAGCACCGCAGCACCCAAAGTGATGATGGCGGGGAAGCGCTGCATCACCTTGAGCAGTACGGTACTGCCAAAAATGATCAAGGGGATCGACAGCCCCAAGCCCAGCACCAGCAGCGGCGTGCGCATCGCTTCCGGCGCGTTGTTGGCCGCAGCGGCCACGGCGATCACGTTGTCCAAGCTCATCACCAAGTCGGCGATCAAGATGGTGCGCACGGCCGACCACAGTGAGGCGCTGGCTTTGACATCGCCGTCGCCGTCATCACCGGCCAGCAACTGCACACCAATCCACAACAGCAGCACCGAACCGACCAATTTCAAATAGGGGAACTGCAACAGGCTGACGGCAAACAGCGTCAGCACCACGCGCAACACGATGGCCGCACCGCTGCCGGCCAGCACGGCCTTGTTTTGCTGATGCGCGGGCAAGTTGCGCGCAGCCAGCGCGATCACCACCGCGTTGTCGCCGGACAGCAAAATATTGACCCAAATGATCTTGAGCAAGGCTATCCAAAACGTACCGGCCATCAAATCCATACCCACTCCTGTTTGACTCATGAACAAAAGGCGCTGCCCGCTTCGGCGCTGGCGGCTTGCGTGGCGACCCGCCACTTCCTCACAACGGCGGATTTTCACCGCAGTCAGTGACTATTTTTTGCGTGGTTTTACGCATCGAATCCCAATTTATGCCGCTTCTGAAACGAAAAAACCGCCCGAAGGCGGTTTTTGTGAGGCACGCGGTCTTGCGACCAGCGGGCGCTCAATTCAAAGCATGGCCTTCAGCAACTTGGCCATTTCGGACGGGTTCCGTGTGATGGTGAAGCCGCAGGCTTCCATCACGGCCAGCTTGGCTTCGGCGGTGTCTTCACCACCGGAGATCAAGGCACCGGCATGGCCCATGCGCTTGCCGGCCGGAGCCGTCACGCCAGCGATGAAGCCGACGATGGGCTTCTTCATATTGTCTTTGCACCAGCGAGCCGCTTCGGCTTCGTCCGGGCCGCCAATTTCGCCAATCATGATGACGGCGTCGGTGTCCGGGTCGTCGTTGAAGGCCTTCATCACGTCGATGTGCTTCAGACCGTTGATCGGGTCGCCACCAATGCCGACGGCGCTGGACTGGCCCAGGCCGATTTCGGTCAATTGAGCAACCGCTTCGTAGGTCAGCGTGCCGGAGCGCGAGACCACGCCGATACGGCCACGGCGGTGGATGTGGCCGGGCATGATGCCGATCTTGATTTCTTCCGGCGTGATCAGGCCTGGGCAATTGGGGCCCAGCAGCAGCGTGCGCTTGCCGCCGGCCAATTCCTTGGCCTTCATGCGGTTGCGCAGCTCCAGCATGTCGCGCACGGGGATGCCTTCGGTGATGCAGATGGCCAGATCCAGATTGGCTTCGCAAGCCTCCCAGATTGCGGCAGCTGCGCCGGCCGGCGGCACATAGATCACCGACACGGTGGCACCGGTCGACTGCGCGGCGTCGGTCACGTTGGCGAAGATGGGAATGCCTTCGAAGTCTTCACCGGCCCGCTTCGGGTTCACGCCCGCCACAAAGCAGTTGCGGCCATTGGCATAGTCACGGCAGCCGCGCGTGTGGAATTGACCGGTCTTGCCCGTGATGCCCTGGGTGATGACCTTGGTGTCTTTGTTGATGTAGATGCTCATGGCGATCCTTTAAGTCAGTGGGCGACCGAGCGGCTCAAGACGCTGGCTCGGTCACACAAAATCAAATGTTCCAGCAGAAGACCGCTCGACTCCGTCGCACGGTCCGTCCCGCAAGTTCTTTAGGCTACGGCGGCGACGATCTTGGTCGCTGCGTCGGCCATGGACTCGGCCGCGATGATGGGCAGACCGGACTCGGCCAGCATCTTCTTGCCCAAGTCTTCGTTGGTGCCCTTCATGCGGACCACCAAAGGCACCGACAGATTGACGGCCTTGCAAGCGGCGATCACGCCTTCTGCAATGGTGTCGCACTTCATGATGCCGCCGAAGATGTTGACCAGGATGCCCTTGACTTCAGGGTTCTTCAACATGATCTTGAAGGCTTCAGTGACCTTCTCGGCCGTGGCACCGCCGCCCACGTCCAGGAAGTTGGCCGGCGAGCCGCCGAACAGCTTGATGGTGTCCATCGTGGCCATGGCCAAGCCGGCACCGTTCACCAGGCAGCCGATATTGCCGTCCAAGCTGATGTAGGCGAGGTCGAACTTGCTGGCTTCCACTTCGGCCGCGTCTTCTTCGTCAAGGTCGCGGTAGGCGACGATTTCGGGGTGGCGAAACAACGCATTGGCGTCAAAGTCGAACTTGGCGTCGAGTGCCTTGATACCGCCGCCGCCCTCCAAGATCAACGGGTTGATCTCGGCCAGCGAAGCGTCGGTGTCCATGTAGCACTTGTAGAGCTTTTGCAGCACATCACGGGCTTGGGCCTGCGACGCTTCCGGCACGCCGATACCGGCCACCAGCGATTGCGCTTGTTCGTCGGTCAGGCCCAGGGCCGGATCGATGATGACGCGCAAGATTTTTTCGGGCGTGGCGTGGGCCACTTCCTCGATGTCCATGCCGCCTTCGCTGGACGCCATCATCGCGACGCGCTGGGTGGCGCGGTCAGTCAGGGCGGCAACGTAATATTCCTTCTTGATGTCCGCGCCTTCTTCGACCAGCAAGCGACGCACTTTTTGACCGACCGGGCCGGTTTGATGCGTGACCAGCTGCATGCCGAGAATTTCTTCGGACAAGCTCTTGACGTCCTCAAGCGAGCGACCCAGCTTGACGCCGCCGCCTTTGCCGCGGCCACCGGCGTGAATCTGAGCCTTCACCACCCAAACCGGTCCACCCAGTTTTTGTGCGGCTTCGACCGCTTCTTGTACCGTGAAGGCCGCATAACCACGCGGCACCGGCACGCCGAACTGGCGCAGAATTTCCTTGGCCTGGTACTCGTGAATCTTCATAGGGGATCTCGCTTTTGGAACAGTCAGAAAGAGGATGAAGGTGCGGGCACAGCAGGCGATGGGCCGTCGACGGCCTCACCGTTGCGATACCAGCGGGGGTAATACTGTTGCACCGTCGCGCCTTCGCGGCGCAAGGCATGGCAGCGGTCAATCTGGAACGGCGCATCACCGGCCGCATTGCCCTGGCGGGTGTCGATCACGTCACCCGCGAAAGCTTGCAACACGGCGGTCGGAATGACTTGGCACATTTCGGTCAAATGTGTGCAGCCTTTGGTACCGGACAAGCGGTCTTTGACACCCAGCCGGAAGCCACGCATCAAATTCAGACCGACCAAGCGCTCATACACATCGCCGTGCTGATCGCAGGCACCGACATAGGGCATGGCCCGAGTTTCGGAGCGAGCGGCCAGGATGTTGAATTGCGCATCGATCACCAGATGCAGCAACATATCGTGGATAGGCTCGCCGGCCCGGCGGACACCGCTGGCCAAGGGCACGTCAATGCTCTTGATGTCACTCAATTCCGCCTCGACTTCGTAGGTAGAGTCAGCGCATGCATACACCTGCACATTGATGGCACGGCGGTGCATTAAACGACGCTCGGCGGTAGGTGTGGGCAAGTGCATAGTTAGGAATCGACCAGCGCACAAGAAGTCGTCGGCAGGTGGATAAAACCGCCTGCCGACCATTTGTACAGGCGGCAATGTAGCATGTTGCGCTGCATCAAACCTTTCGCGGAACTGTCAGCGCCACAGTGAGGCGCGCCCGTTTCAGGCCTCCGAGTCGCTAACTTTGCCGAGCCTGCAAGGCTCGTTGTTTCATCTTTGTGCCGGCATGGGGTCGACTGGATGACTATTCTTCGTCGCCCCTCAGCACCCGGCGGATCACGTCCGAACCAAAGCCGCGCGCCATCAAGAAGCGCACTTGTTTGGCGCGTGCGGCCGCATCGTCCGGCGCTTGAGCGTCGAATTTGCGCTGCCAGACGGCACGGGCGCGCTCGAATTCAGTGCTTTTGAGCTCGGCCTGGTTCTCGGCGCTGAGGCTCAAGCCATGCTGGGCCAGCTCTTGCTTGATGCGCAAGCTGCCAAAGCGTCGGGCCCGCGCATGGACGCGCGAGTCGATAAAGCGCGCCTCGTCCAGATAGCCCTGTTCTTGCAAGCTTTGCAGCAAGTCATCGACCTCGGCGGCGGCAGAACTAGGGTGGTCGCTGCCGTCTGCCTCCGCGGAGCTGTCGGTGGAGCCAGGGTCTTCGTGGCCATCGCTGCCGTCGCTGCCATCTGCGCGGTCCGACCAAGTCGGCTGCGAAGTTGAGGCAGGCCCGGACCCGGTGGCTGCGCCAGCAAAGCGGGCGGTAACGTCGGCCCCGGCGGGCAAATTCAGCCGCGCCGCTCTGTCAACGGCGAGTTGCTGGCTGCGCAAGATATTCAAGAGCTTGCGCCGCAGCTCGACCCGGCTGTGCTCCCGGTGCGAGAGCAAGCTGATCGCTCGCATCTTCAGTGAGGTGGGCTTGATCATCATGAACACCTGCGGGCTGGCAGCAGCGCCGGCTCCGGCTTTCGCAACGCAGCGCTGCTGGTGCCGCTGTGTCGGTGGCGCTGTATTTGCGCCGCTGTATTTATGCCGCCGCGCTGACAACCAACAGCGGCACGCCCAGCGATTCGCGCACCTTGTTCTCGATCTCGCGTGCGATGGCCGGGTTTTCACGCAGGAATTCGCGTGCGTTGTCTTTGCCCTGACCGATTTTCTCGCCTTGGTAGGCGTACCACGAGCCGGCCTTTTCAACCACCTTGGCGACCACGCCCATGTCGATGATTTCACCTTCACGGCTGATGCCTTCACCGTACAGGATGTCGAATTCCGCCGTTTTGAACGGGGGCGCGACCTTGTTCTTGACCACCTTGACCTTGGTCTCGCTGCCGATCACTTCGTCGCCCTTCTTGATCGAACCGATGCGGCGGATGTCCAAGCGCACCGAGGCGTAGAACTTCAGAGCGTTGCCGCCGGTGGTGGTTTCGGGGCTGCCGAACATCACGCCGATCTTCATGCGGATCTGGTTGATGAAGATGACCATGCAATTGGCCTTCTTGATGGTGGCCGTCAGCTTGCGCAGCGCCTGGCTCATCAGCCGTGCTTGCAGGCCCGGCAGGGAATCGCCCATTTCGCCTTCCAACTCGGCCTTGGGCGTCAGCGCCGCGACCGAGTCGATGACGATCAGGTCGACCGAGCCGGAGCGCACCAGCGCATCGACGATTTCAAGCGCTTGCTCGCCGGTGTCGGGTTGGCTGATCAACAGCTCTTGCAGATTGACGCCGAGTTTTTGCGCGTATTGAATATCCAGCGCATGTTCGGCATCGATGAAGGCGCAGACGCCGGCCACTTTTTGCATCTCGGCAATGACTTGCAGCGTCAGCGTCGTTTTGCCGGAGGACTCGGGGCCATAGATTTCAACCACCCGGCCGCGCGGCAAGCCGCCCACGCCCAGCGCGATATCCAGGCCCAGCGAGCCGGTGGAAACCACCTGAATGTCTTCAATCACCTCGCCCTCACCCAGGCGCATGATGGAACCCTTGCCGAATTGCTTTTCGATCTGGGCAAGTGCGGCCTGCAGAGCCTTGGCTTTTTCGGCGTTGACGGTTTTGACTGGGGCGTCCATTGGATTCTCCTGATAGGGCAGCGCAGATTATGGCGCAATCTGTATGTTTGTACAGTAGTTTATACATTGCCACAGACGCTAACTTGTGCGCTGAGCAGCTTCATTCTCGGGTCTGCGGGCCAACTCCATAGAATGCGGCAACAAGACCAAGACCCATATCCGGACGGAGACCTCCATGCGCATCCTGATTGCAGAAGACGACCAAGTATTGGCGGACGCATTGCTGCGCTCGCTGCGGGCCTCGGGCTACGCGGTAGACCAAGTGAGCACCGGCACCGAGGCGGATGCGGCGCTGGCGCTGCATGAATTTGATCTGGTCATTCTGGATCTGGGCCTGCCACGCCTGCACGGCTTGGAGGTGCTGCGCAACCTGCGCGCACGCGGCTCCTCGATGCCGGTGCTGATCTTGACGGCCGCAGACAGCGTCGAGCAGCGCGTCAAGGGTCTCGACTTGGGGGCCGACGACTACATGGCCAAGCCTTTTTCATTGCAGGAGCTGGAAGCGCGGGTGCGCGCCCTGACGCGGCGCGGCCTGGGCACGGCCTCAAGCATCATCAAGCATGGGCCGCTGTCCTTCGACGCCACCGGACGGGTGGCTTACATCAACGATCTGATGATCGAGTTGTCGGCGCGCGAATTGAGCCTGCTTGAAGTGCTCTTGCAGCGCGCCGGCCGCTTGGTCAGCAAAGATCAGTTGGTCGAGCGCTTGTGTGAGTGGGGCGAAGAGGTCAGCAACAACGCCATCGAGGTCTACATCCACCGGCTACGCAAGAAGATCGAACAGGGGCCGATCCGCATTGCCACCGTGCGCGGCCTGGGCTACTGCCTCGAAAAAATCCCTGGCTGATGATGGGCAAGCAGCGCATCTGCCTGTCACCGACACCGCCAGCCGCCCGCAAGGAGAAGCTGGCGTGACGCGGCCCAGCTTGCTTGACCGGAGCCGGTGCGATGGCGGCTGAGCCGGGTCAGCGCTCGCTGTTCGGCGAAATCCTCGATTGGTTGCTGGCACCGCTGCTGCTGATCTGGCCGATCAGCGTCGCCCTGACCTGGTTGGTGGCGCAAGGCATTGCCAGCCGGCCTTATGACCGCGAACTCGGCGAGATGGCGCGCAGCCTCGGGCTGCAAGTGGCGGCCGAGGCACCGCCCGGCCGCAGCTCCCGCTCCCGCTACGCACTGGCACCCGAGGCCGCCGCGCTGCTGCGGGCCGATGAAACCGACACGGTGTTCTACCAAGTGCTGGGCCTGCGCGGCGAGCTGCTGAATGGCGACGCCAACTTGCCGGTGCCACTGCCCGACGACGTGATCGTGCCCTGGGAACTGCACTTTCGCGACGACGAGGTGGGCAACGAGCGCGTGCGGGTCGCCTATTTGTGGGTGTCGCCCGAGGGGCAGGCCGGCAGCACCAAAACGATGTTGGTGCAGGTCGGCGAGACGCTGGGCAAACGCACCCGGTTGACCAACGAAATCATCAAGGGCGTTATCCTGCCGCAGTTCGTCATCCTGCCTCTGGCGGTGTTGCTGGTCTGGCTGGCGCTGGCGCGCGGCATTGCGCCGCTGAACGATTTGCAGCGCCGCATCCGTTCCCGCGACAGCTCGGACTTGAGCCCGATCGACGAGCGCCGTATCCCCGATGAAGTGGCCCCGCTGGTGCGCGCCATCAATGACCTGCTGGCCCGGCTGGATCAGTCGATGAGCAGCCAAAAGCACTTCCTGGCGGACGCCGCCCACCAATTGAAAACACCGCTGGCCGGCTTGCGCGCCCAGGCCGAATTCGCGCAGCGCGAGATCGACGAGGGCCGCAGCCACCCGGCCGAGCTGAAGCGCTCGCTGCAGCAGATTTCACTCTCCAGCCAGCGTGCCGCCCACATGGTCAACCAGTTGCTGGCGATGGCGCGCGCCGAAGATAAAGAGCATGCGGCGCGCCGACTGGAGGTCAATCTGGCCGACATCGCGATCGAAACGGTGCGCGACTTCGTGCCCCGTGCGCTTGAAAAACGCATCGACCTCGGTTACGAAGGCCCGGACCCGGAGGTCAGCGGGCTGTCCGTCCTGGGCCATCCGCTGCTGATCCGCGAGCTGATCCGCAACTTGGTCGACAACGCTCTGCTCTACACGCCGGCGCGCGGCACGGTGACGGTGCGGGTGGTGGAAGACCCGTTCGGCCAAGTCAGCGTGCTGCAGGTCGAGGACTCCGGGCCCGGCATCACCGAGCTGGAGCGCGAGAAGGTGTTCCAGCCGTTTTACCGGGCGCTGGGCACCAATGTCGATGGCTCCGGCCTGGGCTTGGCGATCGTGCGCGAAATTGCCCATCAACACGATGCCGAGGTCACCCTCGATGACACCCGGCAGCGCCGGCCCGGCCAAGTGGAGCCCGACGGCCAGGGCCCCGGCGCTCGTTTCACGGTGAGGTTTCATGCCCACCCTGTGCTGGAAGCCTGACGGCAAAAGTTCTCGCCCTCATGAGAAACAAAACTTTTTACACCTCGAAAAGCTGGCCGGGCTGCGGCCATCGGGTGCGTCCCTCCGCTCATGTCCCCCGGCTGCGCCTCCTTCTTGACTTCGCTGCAGGACACACCCGATGGCCTTGCTGAACGAACACCTGTGCTCGCCTCGATACAGAAAAGCACAGTCGAAGGATCAGCACGGCGGGGCGTTTTGCGGAGGTCAAGGAGGAGGCCGCAG
>CANFYD010000134.1 GCA_947450745.1 Burkholderiales bacterium | reverse complement strand
GTAGACGAAGACGCCATAGGTTTCCGCCAGCACCTGCCCGAGCAGCGGATGCGGGTACTCGATCACCTCCTTGCCGTGCTTACGCGCGACGAAGGACGGAATCAGGTCCATCGGGCCGGGCCGGTAGAGCGACACCAGCGCGATCAGATCCTCGAAGCGCGAGGGCTTGGCGTCCTTCAGCAAGCGCTGCATGCCGGGCGATTCGAACTGGAACACGCTCTCCGAGTAGCCGTCGCTGAACAGCTTGAAGACCTTGCGGTCGTCCAGCGGCACGCCTTCCCAAGTGAAGCCTTGCTGCTCCGGGTAGCTGGCCATGATGAAGTTCTTGGCCAGCTCCAGAATCGTCAGCGTGGCCAGGCCCAAGAAGTCGAACTTGACCAGGCCGATCGCCTCGACGTCGTCCTTGTCGAACTGGCTGACCGCGCTGGTCGAGCCCGGCTGCTGGTATTGCGGGCAGAAGTCGGTGATCTTGCCGGGCGCGATCAACACGCCGCCGGCATGCATGCCGATATTGCGCACCATGCCCTCGACGCGGGCGGCCAGCTTCAGCAGCTCGGCCACTTCTTCCTCGTTCTTCTCGCGCTCCTCCAGTTCGGGCGCTTCCAGGCGGGCGTAGATCACCTTCGGGTCGGGCTCGGCCGGCACCAGCGCCAGCGTCACCGTCTTGCCCGGCGGGGCCGGAATCAGCTTGGCAATGCTGTCCACTTGGCCGTAACCCATGCCCAGCACGCGGCCGATGTCGCGCAGCGCCGCCTTGGCCGCCATCGTGCCGAAGGTGGCGATCTGGCTGACCGCGTGGCGGCCGTATTTGTCCTTGACGTAATCGATCACCCGGTCGCGGTTGCCCTGGCAGAAGTCGATGTCGAAGTCGGGCATAGACACCCGCTCCGGGTTCAGAAAGCGCTCGAACAGCAAGTTGTATTTCAGCGGGTCCAGGTCGGTGATCTTCAGCACATAAGCGACCAGCGAGCCGGCACCCGAGCCTCGGCCCGGCCCGACCGGACAGCCATTGTTCTTGGCCCACCAGATGAAGTCCGACACGATCAGGAAGTAGCCGGGGAAGCCCATGTTCACAATGGTCTTCAGCTCGAACTCCAGCCGCTCGACGTAGCGCGGCATCTGCTTGGCGCGCTCCGCTTCATCGGGGTAGAGCATCAGCATCCGCTCGCCCAGGCCCTGGTGCGAGGCATAGCGGAAGTAGTCATCCGGCGTCATCTGCACACCGTCCACCAGCGGCGTCGGGAAGTCCGGCAACTGCGGCTTGCCCAGCACCAGGCTCAGGCTGCAGCGGCGCGCAATCTCCACCGTGTTGGCCACGGCCGAGGGGATGTCGGCAAACAGCGCCTCCATTTCCGCTTGGCTGCGGAAGAACTGGCCCGGCAAAAAGCGCTTGATCCGCTTCGGATTGGTCAGCGTTTCGCCCTCGGCCACGCAGACCCGGGCCTCATGCGCCTCGAAATCCTCCATCGTCTGGAACTGCACCGGATGCGTCGCCACCACCGGCAGCCCCAACTCCAGCGCCAGCGGCAGGCTGGCCTGCACCAGCGCCTCTTGCCCCGGCAGCCCGGCGCGCTGCAACTCGATATAAAAGCGCTGCGGAAAAATCGCCTGGAAGCGCCCCGCCCAATCGAGCGCTCGCGGTTTGTCGCCCGCCAGCAAGGCCTGACCCAGGCCGCCAAACTGCGCGCCGGACAAGCAGATCAGCCCCTCGTTGAGCTCCTGCAGCCATTCCCACTTCAGGCAAGCCTGGTTGCGCTGGACGTTTTGAATCCAGGCACGCGACAGCAGCTCGCACAGATTCAGATAACCCTGCTTGTTCTGCACCAGCAGCATCAGCCGGGACGGTTGCTTGTCCGAGCCCTCGGGGGCCAGCCAGCAGTCGGCCCCCAGAATCGGCTTGACGCCCTTCTTGCGGGCCGCGCTGTAGAACTTGATGCCGCCAAACAAGTTGGCCAGGTCGGAGATCGCCAGGGCGACTTGCCCGTCGCGGGCTGCCGCAGCGACCAGATCGTCGATTCTCAAGGTGCCGTCAACGACGGAAAATTCGGTGTGGGTGCGCAAATGTACAAAAGCCATCGAAGGATTGTAGGCAAGCGACCCGGTGCGCTCCGGGGCCGCCGGAGAAGGCGGCGAGAAGGGGACGATATGCTGCGGCGCTAAGGAATCCAAACATGCGCCCATCCGTCCCCCTCTTGCTGGCCGCCAGCCTGCTGACGCTGATCAGCACTGGCAGCTGGGCTGCCTCCGCTGCAAAAGCAGCCAAACCCGGCAAGCCCAGAACCAGCGCCGAGATCATCAGCCAATCGACTGACCGGGAATGGCGGGCGCTCAACCCCGACAACACCTTGCTGATGGAGTTGCCGCAAGGCCAGGTGCTGATCGAACTGGCCCCGCGCTTTGCGCCGCGCCATGCCGCCAACATCCGCACGCTGACCCGCAGCGGTTTTTACGACGGCCTGGCCATCGTGCGGGTGCAAGACAACTTTGTCACCCAATGGGGTGACCCGAATGCCGACGATGCAGCGCTGGCCAAACCATTGGGCCGAGCTGCGCCCAAGCTGCCCGCAGAGTTTGCTGTGCCGCTGAAGGGTCTGGGCGCGGCGCTGACCCGGCTACCCGATGTGGACGGCTGGGCGCCGGTCAGCGGCTTTGTCGACGGCTTCCCGGTCGCCGCCAACACCAAAGAGAACAAGGCTTGGCTGGTGCATTGCTACGGCATGGTCGGTGCCGGCCGCAGCGACGCGGTGGACAGCAGCACCGGTGCCGAGCTGTACGCGGTGATCGGCCACGCGCCGCGCGGACTGGACCGCAACATCACCGTCGTCGGCCGCGTCATTCAGGGCATGGAACTGTTGGCCAGCCTGCCGCGTGGCGGCCCGAACATGGGTTTTTATGAGCAGCCCGCACAGCGCACCGCCCTGCTCAGAACCCGGCTGCTGGCCGACATCCCCGCCGCCGAGCGCCCCGCCCTGCAAGTGCTGCGCACCGACAGCAAAAGCTGGCAACAACTGCTGGAAACCCGCCGCAACCGTGGCGGCTGGTTTGTCCACAGCCCCGCCCACATCGAGATCTGCAGCGCGGCGGTGCCGACCCGGCCGGGGAAATAAGCCAGGCTCTTCAGTAACTTCAGCGATCAAAGGGTGAGAACTTTTGTAGCGAGCGGCTGTCAGGCTAGGCGGATGGGGCGCAGGAACCGGAACGTACTCCAGGTACGTGAGGATTCCGAGTACCCAGCCAACAACGCATGGCGGCCGCGCAGTAAAAAGTTCTCACCCTCTCAGCCGCCGCCGTACAACTGCTCGGCGCGCTGCAGCAGCACCCAGCTGGTCAGAATGTATTTGTCGCCGGACACCGGCGTGCAGCCGCGGTGGGTGTGCGTGAAGTAGGCGGGGGCAATGACCATGCGGCCGCGCTGGGGCCGGATGGCGCGCTGCTGGTAGAAAAACTCGGTCTGCCCGCCTTCGGCCACATCGTTCAGGTAGAACATGAACAGCAGGGTGCGGTGCAGCGGCTCGTTGTGCGGCGCCTTGGGGAACACTTCGCAGTGCCAGTAGTTGTAGTTGCCACGGCCGGCGTCGTACTTTTGCGCTTGGATCGGCCCGATGCGGTAGAGCGCCTGCATGAAGTCTTCCACGCGGCCGGCGCCCAGTTGCTCGAAGTTGTCGTGCGTCAACGGCACGGCGCGGCCCGACACCGGATCGGGCACGCTCAGAGCCAGCGGCGCGATCAGCGCGAAGTGATATTTGCGGAAATAGGCCGCCAGATGCGTGGCCGTGATGGCCGCCACACGCTGCATCAGCGGCGCATATTCGGCGTGCTCGGTCATGTACAGGTCGGTGCTGTCCTTCTTCGTCAAATCCACCCCGCCGCCGGCTCGGCCGGGCAGGCGCTGCGGGCTGCGCTCGAAGGCGTCGATCAACTCGGCGCACAGCGGCCCCGGCAGGGCATCGTCGATGACCTCGATAAAGTCAGGCATGGTGATGGAGCGGCAAAAAGTAGGTGATGAAAAAGAGCCGCACGCAGCGGCCCCAGAGGCTTCAAGCTAAGTTCAATCCTCGGCGGAGCGATAGACCGTCGAGAACATGCCGGCACTGAACGCATAGTCGGCTCGACTCACTGCACGAGCAGCGTCAAAGTAGGCCACCACCGTCGGCGCACCACCGTACTCGGCGCTTTCCTTCAGCCCGAAGCGAGCAAACAGCATGCCGGTATCCAGCGCGAGTTGAACGTAGCCCCGCATCGCGGCTGGCACGCTGGCACTGTCTTCAACCGGCACGCGACTGCCGTTGTAGAGCACCGTCAAGCTGCTGCCCGCCAGCGCAACGGCCTGCGGCTGCATCGCCAGTGACTGCACGAAGGCATAGGCCAAGTCCAGACGCGACACCATGGCGTTGGCGTTGAAAGCACCACTTTGCAGTGGCAACACCGGAGCTTGCGAATGACTCAGGTCACGCAACACCGCACCTCCGGTCGTCACCGCCTCGGCAAACGGGTAAAGCACCGCATTGCTGGCGGCATCCAGACCCGATCCACTCGCCTTGCCCGGGAAGGGCAAGCTTTGGCGCAGGCTGCCCGCTGCCACCAGGTACTGGGCCAACTCACCTCGTGTGAGCGCAGCGTCAGGTCCAAACGTGCCGTTGGAATAGCCGTCCACCAAACGCCTCGCCACCGCCGACTGGATGGCGGTGCGGGCCGGGTGGCTGGCAATATCGCTCAAGCCCGAAAAGCCGCTGCTCAGCAGCTGGGTGACGCTGACCGGAATGGTCCCTGGCAGGCCATAGCCATTGGTGACCTTCGCCGGGTCCAGCGCCACACCGGACAAGCTGCCAATGCCGCGCACCGTGACCTGCCACTGGCCAACGACTGCCGGTGCCGTGATGGTGGCGGTCTCGCCCAGCACCGGCAGCGTCACCGATGAACCGTAACGCTTGCCGTTGGGGTCGATCAGCAGCACGGCCACGGTATTGGTGCCCGTCGTCGCACGCGCCGTCACCGACACCGCGCTGGCGCCGACGGAGAAGGTGCCGGAATTGACTGTGCCGACAGGTGCAAAGTTGATGTTGAACACCTGCGGCGTGGTGGGCGGGGTCAGCAACTGGGTGGCGAAATAGACGCGCTCGGGGGCGTTTTTCACAACCTTGCCGTAACCGGACTGCAGGCCCTGAGACATGGCCACGGCGGCATAGGCATTCACATGCCCGGCACCGGCCTCCCAGGCGTCACGGCTGGTCATGTTGGTCGCCGTCGTCTTCAGGATGTTCTTGATCTGCATCGGCGTCAGGTTGCCGTTCGCCTCCAGCATATTGGCCACCACACCGGCCACATGCGGCGTGGCCATCGAGGTGCCGCTCATGTGGCTGTAGTACGGAACATAGCCGGGCGGCAACGTGGCATCTTGTTGGGAAGCAAGCAGTGGCAGCGCACCGGTCAGCGCGCGGGTGGAGACGATGTCCACTCCCGGGGCCACGATGGTGGGCTGGTTGATATAGGTCCAGGCTGCGCCGTCAGGCATTTTGAACGTGCCTGTTTCACCGCGGTTGCCACGCGACGAGAAGCTGGTCAGCACGCCGTCCTTCTCACTGGCACCGACCGACACCACCCAGGGTGCCTGGGCATAGGGGTTGTGGGTGTCTTCGCCCGGACCGTCGTTGCCCGCAGCAAAAATTGAAATGATGCCTTTTTTGTAGAGTTCGTAAGAGGCGATGTTGACCGGGTTGAGCGGCTCGAAGGGGCCTGAGCTGCCCCAGGAATTGCTGGTCACGCGGATCGGGAAGCGGTAGCTGAACTGTTGGGTCAGCGCGTAATCGAGGCCACCCACGGCGTCCAGAATCAGCAACACGCCGCCCGAACCGTAGCCCAGCAGGTCGGCCCCGGGGGCGGCTCCCTTCAAGCGGCCGCTGGAGCTGGTGCCGCTGCCCCCGATCGTGCCGGCCACATGGGTGCCGTGGCCCGAGCCGAGGTCGGTGTTGACCTGGTTGCGCACATGCACGATGGGCAAGATGCCGGGACCAGCCAAGTCGGCTGCCAGCGAGACGGCAATGTTTTGTGCCGCCTGCACGTTGTCCACCACCTTGGTGCCCAGGGGCAGGTCGGGGTTGGTGGTGTCAATGCCCGAGTCATTCACCACCACCGTCACTCCGCGCCCGCTGTACGGAATGGCACGGCCAAAGTCGGCCGGGTTGTCGTAGACGCGTGCAATGCCGGTTTCCTGACGGGCTTCGTAATTGAGCAGCTTCAGCGGTGCGTTCTGGTAGATCGACACCACATCGGAGCGCTTGGCCAACTGCTTGATCAGCGCCGGCGTGGTGACCACGCCCATGATCGGCAAAGCCCGCATGTAAACACCGCGCTTGATGCCCAGCGAGCGGGCGAAATCGATCTGCGCCTGCGTGACGGGGCCGCTCTGTGCATAACTGACGATGACCGGCATGGCCTCGTTGACCTGCGCGGTGGCCAGCTTGCGGACCAGCGCCGGGTCCAGGTAGGCGTCGGCCATGACGAGGCCACTGGCCATCAGGCAGGCCGCCAGTGCGGTGAGGTGAATCAGGGGGCGGGCAACTCTTGACATTGGGAATTCCTTGGTGCTCCGGCAACGTTTTGCGCGCCGGGTTGATTGGAATGAAAGTAAAAGGATAAAACTGACATGGTGAATATTGGATTACAACTTCAACCATCCCGCCCCCAGTATGTCTTCCCAATTAATTACTCCCCGTCCGGTCATACCCTTGGTTACAAATGCCTTAATTGAAATTAATTTCCTACCTTTAAAACGATTTATCTGATTAATAAAACACCGAAAAACACATGGTTTACCCGTATTAGAACCGTGAAATTAAATCAGTTGTCACAGAGCGGCCCGTCTCTTTTTCGGTCCAGCGAAAACTGCTACCGATTCGCCAATAAATAGGTATTCCGCAAATAACCAAAGGTTATTTGCAAGTGAATTTGCAAAGGCCGCGACCTTCATCGGCAGCTTTTTTAGCCTCGCCAGCCCATTAGCGGCCAACTGATCGGTCGACTCGAAGCAGTGATTTAGGCCAATTTCCATCTATTTATGCAGATAACATCATATTAAAATCGATCGAATATCGAATAATTTCACCAACAGCGATACTGAAGAACACCATCTGTGCGAATAGCGACGCAATTCCGGTAATTCACAGGGTTATATCGCCAGAGTTCGGGTTAACTTCCGAGGGAATAAGGCATAGCCAGATGAATCTGTTTTACGCCCGCCACGCTGTGTTATCTAGTTATTGCGCACTGACGGTATGGCACTGGCCAAACTCGGGCGCGACGGTGCGGCTACGCATTCAATAATGCGGCGGCAAATCGTCGCGCAGGCTGCGAAAAGGTGTGCTGCCGCCCTCGCTGGGTTGCTGGCGCAGGTGGCCGACTTCGCGGATCAGCAGGTCGATCTGCAATTGTTGATTGACGATGATCTGGTTCAGTTGATCGACCATGTCTTCGGTGAAGCTGGCCTTGATCTCGAGATCGGTCAGGCGCTGTTCGATGTTGTGTGCTTGTTCCATGCCGCAATTGGAACCGACATCGAGGCGGGCGCTGCAAGGCGTCAATCAAGGCTGCAGTGACGGCGTCAATGAAGGTGGCAATGAAGGCGGGAGCCATGCGGAATTCCGGTGTCCGCGCCGGCCTGCCTACAATCCCGCCCAGTCATGCAAAACGCTCAAATCCTCAACATTTCCTCCTACAAATT
The DNA here is from genome assembly GCA_947450745.1 of Burkholderiales bacterium. Lineage (GTDB taxonomy): Bacteria > Pseudomonadota > Gammaproteobacteria > Burkholderiales > Burkholderiaceae_C > Paucibacter_A. The sequence goes on along the minus strand of CANFYD010000134.1, from coordinate 783 downwards.
CGTCGGCCTGCCCGATTGCCACGCGCTGCGCGACGTGCTGCTTCTGCGAGCGCAGGCGCTGGGCTTGAAGGGCACCGTGCTGCTGGCCGAGGAAGGCATCAACCTGTTCCTGGCCGGCCCAGCCGAAGCCGTGCGGGCTTGGGTGGCCGAACTGCGCAGCGACGCTCGCTTCGCCGACCTGGCCCCGAAGGAAAGCTGGAGCGAGTCGACGCCGTTCAAGAAGTTGCTGGTCAAGGTCAAGCCGGAAATCATCCGCATGAACCTGCCCGCCATCCGCCCGGACGCCCTGCCGCGCGCGCCCGCCTTGCCCGCCACCACGCTGGCACGCTGGTTGGAGCAAGGCCACGACGACGACGGCCGACCGCTGGCGCTGCTGGACACGCGCAACGCCTTCGAAATCGATTACGGCACGTTCTCGGGGGCGATCGACTGGCGCATCAACAAGTTCAGCGAATTCCCGGCCGCCGCCGCAGCGCACCGGGGCGAACTGATGGGCAAAACGGTGGTGAGCTTTTGCACCGGCGGCATCCGCTGCGAAAAGGCCGCCCTCTATTTGCAAGAACAAGGCTTGGACGGGCCGGTCTATCAGCTCGAAGGCGGCATCCTCAAATACTTCGAGGAAACCGGCGGGGCCCATTACCAGGGCGACTGCTTCGTTTTTGATCAACGCGAGGCCTTGGCCGCCGGGCTGGAGCCGTCCAGCCAAGTGCAGCGCCCCTTGAGCGAGGCGCATCGCGCCAAAACTGCAGGCACCGCTGCCGTATGACGACGCTGGCCGCCTGG
>CANFYD010000133.1 GCA_947450745.1 Burkholderiales bacterium | reverse complement strand
TGGGCGCCTATATGGCCAACAAGGTCGAGATGACCAAGATGCCCGAGCTGGTCGCCTTCATGCACAGCATGATCGGCTTGGCGGCGGTGTTCATCGCGGCCACCGCCGTGCTGGAGCCGGCCGCTTTCGGCATCACGGCCAAGGGCCTGAGCGCGATTCCCGGCGGCAACCGGATCGAATTGGCGCTCGGTGCCTTCATCGGCGCGGTCACCTTCAGCGGCTCGGTGATTGCCTTCGGCAAGCTGTCCGGCAAGTACAAGTTCCGCCTGTTCCAGGGCGCGCCGGTCAGTTTTGCCGGTCAGCACAAGCTGAACCTCGCGCTGGGCTTGGCGGCAGTGATCAGTTGCTACGGCTTTTGGGACACGCAATCCTGGTCAGCCTTCAACACCATTCTGGTGATCGGCTTTGCGCTGGGTGTGCTGCTGATCATCCCGATCGGCGGGGCCGACATGCCGGTGGTGGTGTCGATGCTGAACAGCTATTCCGGCTGGGCCGCAGCGGGCATCGGCTTCTCGCTGAATAACTCGATGCTGATCATTGCCGGCTCGCTGGTCGGGTCCTCGGGCGCAATTCTGAGCTACATCATGTGCAAGGCGATGAACCGCTCGTTCTTCAACGTGATCGGCGGCGGCTTTGGCGGCGCTGCCACCACGGCCGTGGCCGGCGGCGCGGTGCAGCGCCCGGTCAAGAGCGGCAGCGCCGACGACGCCGCCTTCATCATGGGCAATGCCGAAAGCGTCATCATCGTGCCCGGCTACGGCCTGGCCGTGGCACGCGCCCAGCACGCAGTGAAGGAGCTGGCCGCCAAGCTGACGGCCAAGGGCGTGAACGTCAAATACGCCATCCACCCGGTCGCGGGACGTATGCCTGGCCACATGAACGTGCTGCTGGCCGAAGCCGAAGTGCCTTATGACCAGGTCTTCGAGATGGAAGACATCAACGCCGAGTTCGCCCAGGCCGATGTCGTCATCGTCCTCGGTGCCAACGACGTGGTCAACCCCGCCGCCCATGTGAAGGGCAGCGCCATCTACGGCATGCCCATCCTGGAAGCCTACAAAGCCAAAACCATCATCGTCAACAAGCGCTCGATGGCCTCCGGCTACGCCGGCCTCGACAATGAGTTGTTCTACATGGACAAAACCATGATGGTCTTCGGCGACGCCAAGAAGGTCGTCGAGGACATGTTGAAGGCGGTGGAGTGACGCTGAAATAACAGCTGCCTCGTCGGCTGTTGCGGGAGGCCCGGTGCGCCGGACCTTCCGCCCGTAATTCGTAGAATGCACGTCTTTGCATCTTTGTGCGGCGGGCTCAGCAAGCCACTCCGCCAGCCCGCCCCGACGTCTGCGACAAAGCTCTCACCACGCCCGCCCCACGCTAGCGCATCCCCTGATAAGAATGGTGTCAGTAATCAGTCAGAATCCGGGCTTCGATTGGAGACAAACTGATGCAGAAGACCTGGCTCAAGAACTACCCCGAGGGAGTGCCGGCGGAGATCAACGCAGGGCTGTATCCGTCCTTGGTGGACTTGATGACCTCGGCGTTCCAGACGCACGCGCAGCGGCCGGCTTACAAGATGATGGGGCGGCAGACCAGCTTTGCGCAGATCGACGAGCTGTCGCGTGCGCTGGCGGCTTATCTGCAGAGCTTGGGCCTGGAAAAGGGCGACCGCGTCGCCCTGATGATGCCCAACGTGATGCAGTACCCGGTCGCGGTGGCGGCGGTGCTGCGCGCCGGCTTGGTGGCGGTCAACGTCAACCCGCTGTACACGCCGCGCGAGCTGGAACATCAGCTGAAGGATTCGGGGGCCAAGGCCATCGTCATCCTGGAGAACTTTGCCACCACGCTGCAGCAGGTGATCAAGAAGGTGCCGGTCAAGCATGTGATCGTGGCGGCTATGGGGGACCTGCTGGGCTTCCCCAAGGGTTTGATCGTCAACTACGTGGTGCGGCGGGTCAAGAAGCTGGTGCCGGCCTTCGAGCTGCCCGGCGCGGTGCGCTTCAACGACGCCGTCGCCGCCGGTCGCCGCCTGACCTACACCGCCCCCAAGATCGGCCCCAACGACATTGCCGTGCTGCAGTACACCGGCGGCACCACCGGCGTGTCCAAGGGCGCGGTGTTGCTGCACCGCAACCTGGTGGCCAATGTGATGCAGGCCGCCGCCTGGTATCAACCGGCACTGAAGAAGATTCCCGCCGGCGAGCAACTGATCAGCATCTGCGCGCTGCCGCTGTATCACATCTTCGGTTTCACCACCAACATGATGCTGTCCATGCATGTGGGCGGCTGCAATGTGCTGATCCCCAACCCGCGCGACATCAGCGCGGTGTTCAAGGAGATCAGCGGCCACCGTTTTCACAGCCTGCCGGCGGTCAACACGCTGTTCATGGCGATGGCCAACCACAAGGACTTCGACAGCGTCGATTGGAGCGGGCTGGTGATTGCGGTGGGCGGCGGCATGGCGGTGCAACACGCCACCGCCAAGCTCTGGCTGGAGAAGACCGGTTGCCCGATCTGCGAGGGTTATGGCTTGTCGGAGACTTCGCCGATCGCCAGTTGCAACCCGACCGACAGCACCGCCTACACCGGCAGCATCGGCCTGCCGATGCCCAGCACCGAGCTGCGCCTGCTGGACGATGCGGGCGTGCAGGTGGCGGTCGGGGTGCGCGGCGAAATCGCTATCCGCGGCCCGCAGGTGATGGCCGGCTACTGGCAGCGCCCGGATGAGACCGAGCAGGTGATGACGGCGGACGGCTTCTTTCGCACCGGCGACATCGGCACCGTCGACGAGCAGGGCTACTTCCGCATCGTGGACCGCAAGAAGGACATGATTCTGGTCAGCGGCTTCAACGTCTACCCGAACGAGATCGAGGACGTGCTGACGCAAATGGAGGGCGTGCTGGAATGCGCCTCCGTCGGGGTGCCGGACGCCAAGACCGGTGAAGCCGTCAAGGTGGTCATCGTCAAGCGCGATGCCGATCTGACCGAAGCGGCGGTGCGGGCCTATTGCGAGACGCAACTGGCCGGCTACAAGCGGCCCAAGATCATCGAGTTCCGTACCGAGCTGCCGAAAACGCCGGTTGGCAAGATCCTGCGCCGCGAGCTGCGCGACAAAAGCTGATCCACCATGCTCGATCAGCGCTATCAACGCAGCGAGGCCGGGCGAGACGAGATCAAGGCTCGCCGGCTCGACCTGTCACGCAGCGCTCGCAATCTGCTGCTGGTGCTGGACGGAACGAGGAGCGGGCGTGAATGGCTGATCCTGGTGCAGGCCGCCACGGCGGCCGATCTGGCGCATTTGCTGGAGCAAGGGCTGATTGCCGTGCACAGCGCGGCCGCTTTGCCGCCGCCCGCCCTGTCGCCGCTGACCCATGCGGAGCTTTACAGCTATCTGACCCGGCATGCCAAGCAATACCTGGGGTTGATCAAGGGCTACCGGATGGTGCTGGAGGTGGAGCGCTGCGCGGATCGCCTGGCCCTGCAGCACTTGGCCCAGCGCTTTGTGAGCGAAGTCAGCCAGGCGCATGGCGAAGCGGTGGCCGATCAAGTGCGCCGGGCGCTGGCTATCGAGCGCTGAGAGGGTGAGAACTTTTTACTGCGGTGATCTTGCTGGCACACTGCTGCACCCTGCCCCCCGCCCTGAAGAAGAGTTCCCATGCCCCCGCGTTTTTTCATCGACACCCCGATCGGCGCAGCGAACGACGCCGTTGACACAGCCGCAAGCACTGAACTGGTCCTGCCGCCCGCCGCTGCCCGCCATGTGCAGGTGCTGCGCTTGCAGCCGGGCTCGGCCCTGACCTTGTTCGATGGATCCGGCTTCGAGTGGCCGGCCGAGGTCTTGCGCATCGGCCGCAGCGAAGTGGCGGTGCTGCTGCAGCCGCGCCTGCACGTTCTGCGCGAACTGCCGCATCAAGTCACCCTGGCGCTGGCGATGCCGGCCAACGACCGCATGGACGGCGTGGTCGAAAAAGCCACCGAGCTGGGCGTGGCGGTGGTGCAGCCGCTGATGAGCGAGCGCTCGGTGCTGCGCTTGGCGGCCGAGCGGGCCGAGAAAAAGGTCGCGCATTGGCAGGGCGTGGCCATCGCCGCCTGCGAGCAATGCGGGCGCAGCCGCTTGCCGGTGATCGCCCCGGTGCTGACGCTGGCGCAATGGCTGAAGGCGCTGCCGCCGCAACCCGCCGAACAGCGCCGCTGGCTGCTCAGCCCGACAGCGGCCACGCCGCTGCCCGTCCTTGCTTTGGCGCAGCCGGAGGCGCTGAGCACCCTGGTCTTGTCCGGCCCCGAGGGCGGCTTGAGCGCGGCCGAGGAGGACGCAGCGCGCGCGCAGGGCTTCGAAGCCGTCCGGCTCGGCCCCCGCATCCTGCGCGCCGACACCGCCCCGCTGGCCGTGCTGGGCTGGCTCGCTTTGCAGCAGGCTTGAACCCATGAATGTTCAGTTGCTGCTGTTGACGATCTGCCAGGGCCTGTTCCTGACCAACAACGTCACCTTCATCGCGATCAACGGCCTGGTCGGCTTGGCCTTGGCCCCGTCGGCCTGGATGGCCACGCTGCCGATCTGCGCCTATGTGGGCGGAGGCGCGCTGTTCGCGCCGCTGGTGGCCCGCCATCAGCGCGCGCTCGGGCGGCAGCGGGCTTTTCAGCTCGGCTTGCTGGTGGCGATGCTGTCCTGCGCGCTGGCCGCTTGGGCTGTGGCGCAGCAGCACTTCTGGTGGGTGGTGCTGGCAACGCTGCTGGCCGGCTATTTCAACGCCACCGCCGGGCTCTATCGCTTTGCCGCCACCGAGCTGGTGCCGGCCTCTCACAAGGAGCGGGCTATCTCCTGGGTGCTGGCCGGCGGCATCCTGGGCGCGGTCACCGGGCCCAACCTCGCCAGCGCCAGCAAAACCCTGTTGGCCCAGCCGTTTGCCGGGGCCTACCTGGTGCTGATCGGCGTGGCCATGCTGTCGTTTGCGGTGATGTCCTTCATCCGCTTCCCGCCGCTGCCGCAAGCAAGCCACGGCGCGCCACAGGGCCGGCCGTTGCGGGAGTTGGCGCGGCAACCGATCTTCATCGTGTCGATTGCCGCCTGCGCACTCGGCTACGGCGTGATGAATTTGCTGATGGCCGCCACGCCGATCGCGATGGCGCAATGTGCCCACCCGTTCGACAAGACCGCGCTGGTGCTGGAATGGCATGTGCTGGGCATGTTTGTGCCGAGCTTTTTCACCGGCAACCTGATCAAGCGCTTTGGCGCGTTGCCGGTAATGGCAGTGGGCGTGCTGCTGAACCTGGTGTGCGTGGTGATCGCTCTGTCAGGCGTCGAGCTGATGCATTTCCTGGCTGCGCTGCTGACGCTGGGCGTGGGCTGGAACTTCCTCTTCATCGGCGGCACCACGCTGTTCACGCAGGCCTACCGGCCGGAGGAGAAAACCACCGCGCAAGCGGCGATGGATTTCTGCATCTACGCCACCATGACGGTGACCTCGTTTTCCTCCGGTGCCCTGGTCACCACCGGCGGCTGGAGCTGGATGAACTGGGGCTCGCTGCTGCCGGTGGCGGCCACCGCCGTGGCGCTGGCCTGGTTGGCCATGCGGCCCAAGCTTCAGCCGGCTTGACCGGATCGATGGATCGGGTTCAGCCGGCCTGACCCGCTTCAGGCGTGGACTCAGCTTCGGGCTGGGGCTGAACTTCCGGCTTGGGCGTGCGAGCCGAGCCGGCCACCAGGTCGAAGCGGAACATCCGGCATTCGATCGGACCGTTCCACATCGGCACGCGGCGTGACTCCTTCAAGCGCATCTGGCTGGGCAACTTCATGTCCGGGCAGAGCAGCCAGGCGGTCCAGCCGGCCGGATGTTGCGTGTAGGCGCGCTTCCAATGCGAGGCCAGCAAGGGGAAGAAATCCTCGCTGCTGTCGCGTTGCTCGGAGCCGCTGGCATCGCGGTAATGGGCGGCCTTGCCGCGCACCTCGATCCGCTCACCATAGGGCGGGTTCATCATCAAGGTGCCGGGCATGCCCTCGGGCAGTTGCGGGGCCGGGCGCTCCAACGCGTCGCCGCCGTTGAACTGGATGTATTGCGCCACCCCGGCCCGTTCGGCATTGCGGCGCGCAAAGTCGACCATGCGGAAGGCCACGTCGCTGCAAAAAATCGGCACGGCCGGAGCGTGTTCACGGTCTTTGGCGGCCTGCTTGAGCGCTTGCCAGCGACCACGCAACGGCACAAAAGGCAGTTGCCGCTCGAAGGTGAAGCGGCGCTGCATGCCGGCCGCCATGCCGCAAGCGATTTGGGCCGCCTCGATGGCGATGGTGCCGGACCCGCAGCAGGGGTCGAGCAGCGCGCCACCGGTTTCGGGCGTGCCCTTCCAGCCGGCCGCAGCCAGCATGGCGGCAGCCAAGGTTTCCTTCAGCGGCGCGTCGCCCTTGTCTTCGCGCCAGCCACGTTTGAACAAGGGCTCGCCGGACGTATCCACGTAAATGGCGGCGTACTCCGGCCCCAGATGCATCAGCACCGGCAGGTCGGGGTAGCGGGTGTCGACGCTGGGGCGCTCGCCGGTGGCGTCGCGCAGCGTGTCGCAGATGGCGTCCTTGACCCGCAGATTGGCAAAGTTGAGGCTCTTCAGCGGGCAATGGCGGGCGGTGGTGTCCACCCGTATCGTCTCGGCCGGCGTGATCCACTGGGTCCAATCGACCTTGCAAGCCAGGGCGTAGATGTCGTCCTCATGCCGGTACGGGCCGTCGATCACCTGGATCAGCACCCGCATGGCGAGTCGGCATTCCAGATTGAGCTTCATCACCCCTTCCAGATCGCTTTTCAGCGCGATGCCGCCGCGCAGCACCTCGATATGGGTCTTGGGCAGAATCCCGCGCACCTCCAGATCCAGCCAGGGCTCGACCCCGGAGGCGCAGGAGACGAATAAATTGAGTAGTGTTTCTTTTGCAGACATGGGCCGTATTGTCCCGGAACTGGCGCGGGGGTCGCAATGCTTGCGTGCCGCGACAGTCCAAGGGCCTCAGACTTTGTTGGCTTCCACCACTTCGGCTGCGCTGCGAAACGCTTCGACGGCTGTGGGCACGCCGCAATAAATGGCTGCATGTAACAGCACTTCCTGAATTTCCTCAACGCTGGCGCCGTTGTTGAGGGCACCGCGCACATGGCCCTTCAGCTCATGCTGCTTGCCTAGCGCGGTCAGCATGGCGATCGTCACCAGGCTGCGGGTTTTCAGGTCCAGGCCGGGGCGCTGCCAGACGTCGCCCCAAGCGTTGCGGGTGATGTGCTGCTGGATCGGCGCGGTGAAGTCGGTCACACCGGCGTAAGCCCGCGCCACAAAGTCCTCGCCCATCACCTGCTTGCGCATGGCCAGCCCGTTGTCGAATTGTTCGTCGCTCATTTCGGCTCCAAAAATCCGCACAGCATAAAGCGAGATTTTCCGACCTCGTCGGAAGCAAAATTTCTGCAAGACAAAAGGCCGCCCATGCTCGGTTGAACAAGAGCGCTGCCGAAGGATCAGCCCGGTGGGGCGTTTTGCGCAGGTAAAGAAGGGAGACCGTGACCCTAGGTCACGTCGGAATGACACGGAGCAAAACGTCCCGCCGGGCTGATCCCGCGAACACAAAGTTCCGCCAGGGGGCTGAATTGCCCTCAGCTGACCTTGCGCATCGTTGTCGTACCGATCTTCAGCGCTTCGCGATATTTGGCCACCGTGCGGCGGGCGACTTGGATGCCTTGCTCTTCGAGCATGCTGGCCAGCGCGCTGTCGGAGAGCGGCTTGGCGACGTTTTCGGCTGCCACGAACTGCTTGATCAAGGCCCGCACGGCGGTGCTTGACGCATTGCCGCCGGCATCGGTGTTCAGCCCCGAGCCGAAGAAGTATTTCAGCTCGAAGGTGCCGAAGCTGGTGGCCATGTATTTGGCGGTGGTGACGCGTGAAATGGTCGACTCGTGCAGACCCAGCTCATCGGCAATTTCACGCAGCACCAGCGGCTTCATGGCCAGCGCGCCGTGGGTGAAGAAGCCCTTTTGGCGCTCCACAATCGCTTTCGAGACCCGCAGAATCGTCTCGAAGCGCTGCTGAATGTTCTTGATGAACCAGCGCGCTTCCTGCAACTGCCCACCCAGCGCCGTGTTGGTGATGCCGCCGCGCGTCTGGCGCAGCGCGTTGGCATACAGCTCGTTGATGCGCAGCTTGGGCGCCACTTCCGGGTTCAGCATCACCCGCAACTCGCGGCCGACCTTGCGCACGATCACGTCAGGCACCACCGCCGCCGCCTGGCCGCGTGCAAAGCGGCGCCCCGGCTTGGGCTCCAGCGCCACGATCAGCGCTTGTGCTTCGCGCAGCAAGGCGTCGTCGGCACCGGTCAAGGCCATCAGCTTCTTGTGATCGCGCCGGGCCAGCAGTTCCAGGTGCTGTTTGCAGATCAGGATGGCGATCATCTGCGCCGGGCTGCGCGCTTGGCCGCGCAATTGCAGCACCAGACATTCGCCCAGGTTCTGTGCGCCCACGCCGGCTGGGTCCATGTTCTGCAGCCATTTGAGGGCAATACGCAGCTGGTCGAGCAGCTCATCCCGGGCTTCGGCATCGGCATCAGCCACAACATC
>CANFYD010000132.1 GCA_947450745.1 Burkholderiales bacterium | reverse complement strand
GTTGCCTTTCGAGGCATAACCTCTGGCCCAGTCTCTGAGTGCCAGGAGCCCTTCGGCAAATAGCCTTAGAGCCCCAAAGGTGGCGTAAGCCACCCGCCCCTTTCAACCCTCGGGTTGAGAGGGGTTTCGCTTTTTGGGGCCGCACTTTTGCTCCGTCAAGCCAACTACCGCGCTCAGTGGCCGGCTTTTTGCCCTATCCATTCGTAGACGGCATAACCGACGCGGGCGTAGCCACCGTGTGACGGCATCCAGTCGCTGAGCGCCGACATCGCGTCGCGCCGCACGCCAACTGGGGCTTTGATGATTTCAAACCGGCCTTTCGCGGCCTCGATGAACGCTCTTTCTGCGCGTGGCATGTGCAGGTCATCGGTCACCAGCAGCAGTTTTTTGACGCCGTTCGCCTCCAGCAACTCAAGGCTCAGCGCGGCGTTTTCGCGCGTGTCTCGGGAGCGGTCTTCGACCCAGGTCAGCGGTAGCTTGAATTCCTCGGTGGCGCTGCGCTGGGCGGTGGCCGCTTCACTTTCCAGCTGGTGCTTGCCACCCCAACCAATGCCGCCCGAAAAAGCGAGCGGCGCGTCGATTTGTCTGGCCAGCCAGATGCCGAAGCGCAGCCGCTCTAAAGTGAGTGGCTTCAGCCCCGGCCCGTTGTACTCGGGCACCCACGCCCAGGTGCCGCCGCCCAAAACCAGCACCGCCACGCTGGCTTTCTCGTGACGTTGCTGACTTGCCTGTATCTCCTCGCGCAGCGCGGCGATGGCTTGCGGGCTCAGCGCTGGTGGCGTGTGCACCGCGTGTAGCGCCAGCCACTGCCCGGCCCCCTCGGTGCAGGCCAGCCACAGCGTCAGTACACCCAGGCCCAGCAGCAAGCGGCCGCTGCGTTGATGCCGGCGCAGCAGACCCGCGCCGGTCAAGATCAACAACAACATCGGCACCGGTGGTAACACCAACATCAGCAGGAAAGGCTTGAAGTCATAAAACAGTGAGGCAAGATCCACGTGAAAACCCGCTGAGCCAGTAGAGAAGCTCTGCATCATCGCCGTAGCTCGCACGCAGCCAACCCGCAGTCCTTCTGCGCGTCGCTGCCAGCAACCGGATCGAAGTACATTCCGCCATTGATTTTTGCCACAACGTTCATGCCCACAGCCGTTTTATCCAGTCCTATCCATCCCCTGCGTCGCTGGGCGCGCCGCGCTTTGATCGCGGCCGGCCTGCTGATCTTGCTGTTCCTCGGCGCCTGGCTGGCGTTGCCGCGCTGGCTGCAGGGCTCGGGTGCGGCGCTGGTGAGCCAAGCACTGGGGCGTGAGCTGAGCGTGGCCGAGGTCAGCTTTCAGCCCTGGCGGCTGGCTTTGCAGTTGCAGGGCATCCGCGTTGCTGCGGCAGCGGGGCAAGACCCATCCAAAGCCTTGCTGACGCTGGAGCGGGTCGAGGCGGTGTTCTCCTGGCGCTCGGTCTGGCACAGGGCACCGGTGTTGGAGTCCTTGCGGCTGGTCAAGCCGGTGCTCAGTCTCAGTCGGGTGAGTGCCGGTCATTACGACATCGACGATCTGCTGACGCGCTGGGCCAAGCCAAGCCCCACTGCAGCCGATCGGCCGAGCTCCCCGCTGGCGCTGGCGCTTTACAACATCGAACTGATCGACGGCGAAGTGCTGCTGGACGACCGACCGCTCGGAAAGCGCCACCAACTGACCGCGTTGCGGCTGGACCTGCCTTTTGTCTCGACCCTCAATGCCGACATCGCCGTCCACGTCGAGCCGAAGTTGGCGGGCGCGCTGAACGGCGTGGCCTTCGACAGCCGTGCGCAGTGGCTACCCTTCGCCGAGCAGGGCGAGGCCAGTCTGGCGCTGCAGTGGACCGGGCTTGATCTGCTGCCGTACCGCGCTTATTTTCCGGACGCTTTGCCGCTGCGCGTGCAGCGCGGCGTGGTGGATGCCGATCTGGCCCTGACCTTCAGCCAAGCCAAGGGCAAGGAGCCGCAATTGAGTTTGCGTGGCCAAGTGCACTTGCGTGACTTTGCCTTGCAAACACCGGCCGGTGCGCCTTGGTTGGCTTGGCGTGACCTGCACGTGCCGATCAACAAGGCGCAGCCGCTGCTGCGCAAGATCGAGCTCGGCAGCGTCACTTGGTTGGCCCCCGAGTTGGCGTTGACTCGTGATGCTGCCGGGCAGTTGTGGCTGCCGACGGCGGCTGCCGAAGCGCCCCGCGAAGTACTCCGCGCGGCACCCGAGCCGCCCGAATGGCGCTTCAGCTGGGATCGCTTTGAGTTGAAGGAGGCCTCGGTGGACTGGGTTGACGCCGCAGTCGGTCGCCAGTCCGCCTTGCGGCTGGAGGGCATCACGGCGCAAGTCGGGGCCCTCACTTGGCCGCTGTCGCCGTTGCCTACTCCACAAAAAGCGGCTGACTTCAGTTTTGGCATGAGGCTGCAGCCAGCAGCGGCGCGGGGCAAGGTGGAAGCCAGCCGTATCGAGGGTGGCGGTAGCTTGGCGGCCGAACAGTTGGCACTCAAGTGGCGCTGGCAAGGGCTGGCGCTGGAATGGTTGGCACCCTATCTTCAGGCTCAAGTTCCGATGCCGGTGGAGGTGCGCGGCCATTCGAGTGGACGCGGCGAGCTGGCGCTGGCCAATCCCTTGGCAGCGGACGCTGCGGCGCGCGTCAAGCTGGACTTGCGCGAGTTGGCGCTCCAGGATCTGCGCGTGTCGGTGCTGAATGCTGCTGCGCCTGCCATCCTGCGCGTGGGCACGCTGAGCTTGGACCGACTCAGGCTTGATCTGGCGGCGCAGCAACTGGTGGCGGGTGAACTGGTGCTGAACCAAGCCGTTGCGGAATTGGCGCGAGAGGCCAAGGGCGCGTGGAACTTTCAGTCGCTGCTGCCCGTGACAGCGGCCCCGGCAGCCGCTCAAACCCCGGCTGATACTCCGACTGATAGCCCAGCCAAACCCTGGGCACTGCAACTTGCAGGCTTGCTGATCGACAACAGCAGCGTGCAGTGGCGCGACGCCAATGCGGGCCTTGCCTTGTCGGCCGAACAAATTCGGCTGCGCGTTCAAGACCTGGCATGGCCGGCCAGTGCCAAAGCGCTGCCGATCCAGCTTGGCATGAAGCTCGCCGCCTTGCCCGATCAGCCCAGCAGCCGTTCCAACCGTAGCGGTCCGACGCGGCAGGGCGATGTTCAATGGCAAGGCCAAGTGAGCTTGGCACCGCTGTCGGCCAGCGGCAGTTTGAAGCTTGATCGCTTGCCTCTGCAGTGGCTGGACGCCTTGCTGGACCCGACCTGGGGCGTTCATTTGCAGCAGGCCGCGCTGGGTTTGCGCAGCGAATTCTCAGCCACTCAGCTGGCCGAGGGCTGGCGCACCCAACTGAGCGGTGAGCTGGTGCTGGCCGATCTGCAACTGCGGCAAGCGCGGCAGATCGACGCTCGGCGCGTGCTCGGAGAGGACTTGCTGAGCTGGCAGGCACTCAAGCTGGACGGCCTGAAATGGCTCATGAATCCCGGTGCGACGCCGCAATTGACGGTGGCGGTGGCGCGGCTCGATGATTTCTATGCGCGACTGATCGTGAACGAAGGTGGCCGCTTGAATCTGCGCGAGCTGGGGCCGGGCGAGCCGCCGGCCAGAGCAGCCGGAGCGGCATCGGCAGCAGCAGCGGCAAGCGCTGCCGCCCCCGCGCTCAATGTGACCATCCAGCAAACGCAGCTGAGCCAAGGCCGGGTCGATTTCTCCGACCGCTTCATTCGTCCTAATTACAGCGCTCAGTTGACAGATTTGACCGGCAGCCTGGGGGCGTTTTCGTCCGGCAGCAGCGACATGGCGGCGCTGAAATTGCGCGGCCGCGTGGCGGGCACCGGGCAATTGGAGATCGAGGGCCAAGTCAACCCCAGCGCGGCACCGTTGACCTTGGACATCACCGCCGCCGCCAGCGACATCGAGTTGGCCCCGCTGTCCCCGTATGCGGCCAAATATGCCGGCTATGCGATTGAGCAGGGAAAATTCTCTTCAAAGGTGCATTACAAAATCGCTCCGACCGGCAATTTGGAAGCCAGCAACCAGATCACCCTGAACCAGCTGACCTTTGGCGAGCGGGTGGACAGCCCGCAAGCCACTCAGTTGCCGGTCTTGCTGGCGGTGGCCTTGCTGAAGGACCGCAACGGCGTCATCGACCTCAACCTGCCGATCAGTGGCTCCATCAACGACCCCGAGTTCAGCGTCGGCAGCCTGCTGGTGCGGGTGCTGGTGAACCTGCTCGGGCGGGCGCTGACGGCACCGTTTTCCTTGTTTTCGAGTTCGGAGCCAGGGTCAGGATCGGCTGATATGAGTCAGGCCACTTTCGCCCCCGGCAGTGTGGTTCCGTTGGCACCCGAACAGTTGAACAAAGTGGCTCGCCTGCTGCAAGACCGCCCCGGCTTGAAGCTGACGCTGACCGGTTGGGCTGATGCGGCCACCGAGAACTTGGCCTTGCAGCAGTTGGCGCTGGACGCCGAGTTGATGGCGTTGCGCCAGCGTGAATTGTTGCGCTGGCCGGGTTCTCCTGCCGCCGCCGCCAAGGCGCTGGCTGATGGCCCGAGCCAGCTCAGCGAGTCTGAGCGTGCACGGCTGTTGAAGGAGGTCTACCAAGCCAGCAAGTTGCCCGACAAACCGCGCAACGTGCTGGGCTTTGCCAAGGACATCGCGCCGGCCGAGATGCGGGCTTTGCTGCTGGCCAGTTTCCCGGTGCCGGACGAGCGCTTGCGCCAATTGGCGCTGGAGCGTGGCGCGGTCGTGCGTGATGGCTTGATCGCCAGAGGCGTGCCGAGCAGCCGGATGATTCTGGCAACACCTAATTTGGCGACTGATGCAAACGGCCCGGCGGGCAGCCCTGCTGGCAAATGGGTGCCGCATGTGGCCCTGCAGCTTGGAGCCGAGTGACTCCGTTATGCTGGCTGATTGAGTATTGAGAGACCCAGATGATCATGAGCGACTTGGCAACACAACTTGAACGCATCACCCTCGGCGGCGGCTGTTTCTGGTGCACCGAAGCGGTCTTCGAGCGGGTTCGCGGGGTCAAGCGGGTCGAGTCCGGCTATTGCAACGGCCTGATCGAAAACCCCAGCTACGAGCAGGTGTGCACCGGCAAGACCGGCCATGTGGAAGTGGTGCGGGTCGACTTTGATCCGGCCGAGGTCAGCTTGCGCGACCTGCTGCAGGTGTTTTTCGCCATTCACGACCCGACCACGCTGAACCGCCAAGGCGGCGACACCGGCACGCAATATCGCTCCGGCATCTATGTTCATGACGACGGCCAGCTTGCGGTAGCCCGCGAGGTGCTGGCCGAGGCACAGGCGGCGCACAAGGGCGCGGTCGTCACCGAATTGGTCAATGAGCTCAATTACTGGCCGGCCGAGGCCTACCACCACCAGTACTTTGCCCGTAACCCGGAGCAAGGCTATTGCGCCTTTGTGGTGGCACCCAAGGTGGATAAGTTCCACAAGACCTTTGCGCGCCTGATGCGCTGAAGCAGCGGTTCTCGGTGATTGCACTGACTGGTTTGCGCTACCAATATGCGCAAGGGCCGGCCCTCGTTTTTGACGATTTGCAACTGCCGGCCGGCGGGCATCTGCTGCTGCGCGGCGCGTCCGGCAGTGGCAAATCGACGCTGCTGGCCTTGATGGCGGGTCTGCTCAGCCCCAGCGCCGGGCAGGTGGTGATGGCCGGTGTGGCGCTGAATCAGTTGGGGCCTCGCCAGCGCGACGCCTGGCGCGGTGCCCATCTGGGTTTTGTGCCGCAGCGCCTGCACTTGAGCGCCGCCCTCAGCGTGGCCGACAACCTGGCTTTGCCCCAGCTCTGCGCCGGCCTGCCGCCGCAGCCGGCCCGGGTGGCCGAGTTGTTGGAGCGCCTGGGTTTGACCGCGCTCAGTCAGCGCTTGCCGCATCAGCTCAGCCAGGGCCAGGCCCAGCGCGTCGCTTTGGCACGTGCGCTGATGCGCCGGCCCCGCATCTTGCTGGCCGACGAACCCAGTGCCAGCCTGGATGACGCCAACACCGCGCAAGTGCTCGATCTGCTGCTGCAAGCGGCCACAGCACAAGGGGCCAGCTTGGTGCTGACCAGCCACGACGCCCGGGTCGCCCGCCATTTGGCCGGACTACCGGGGCTGCGAGAACACCACTTGCCCAATTTGATTCAACTTCCGGCATGAGCTTGCTGCGTTTGGCTTGGCGCTATTTGTGGTCGCAGCCGCTGACGGCGGCACTGAATCTGCTGCTGTTGAGCTTGGGTCTGGCCGCCATCACCCTGGTGCTGCTGGTGAGTGAGCAGATAGAGGCCGGCGTGCGGCGCGATTTGGCCGGCATCGACCTGGTCGTCGGTGCCAAGGGCAGCCCGATGCAAATCATGTTGGCGGGTCTGTTCCATCTCGACGTGCCGACCGGCAACATCCCGTTGAAGACAAGGGCGCAGTTGCTGGCCCACCCGCTGGTGGCCAGTGCCGTGCCGCTGTCGCTGGGGGACAGCCTGCGCGGCATTCGCATCGTGGGCACCACGCCCGATTACCTCGATCTCTACGAAGCGAAATTGGCCGGCGGACGGGTCTGGAGCGAGCCGCTGCAAGCGGTGCTGGGGGCCGAGGCCGCGCGGGTCACCGGCCTCAAACTGGGTCAGCAATTTGCCGGCAGCCATGGGCTGGGTGCGCAGGGTGGCGAGCATGCCGATCAGCGCTACACCGTGGTCGGCGTGCTGCAAGCCAGCGGCACGGTGCTCGACCGCTTGGTGCTGACCGACCTGGCCTCGGTGTGGGCGGTGCATGAGGCGCATCACGAGGCGGCGGCTGCTGGCCATCACGAGGCGGCTGCTGAACTTGAAGCCACGCGTGAAATTACGTTGTTGTTGGTCCGCTACCGCAGTCCGCTGGCCGCCATCAGCCTGCCGCGCTGGGTCAATGCGCAGGCCGGCTTGCAAGCGGCCGCGCCGGCTGTTGAGACGGCGCGTTTGCTGCGCATGGTGGGCGTGGGGGTCGACGTGCTGCGTGGCTTTGGCCTGCTGATGCTGGCGTCTGCGGCCTTGTCGGTGTTCGTGGCGCTGTTGCATGCGGTGCGGGCGCGGCAAAGCGATCTGGCCATGTTGCGCATGTTGGGCGCACCGCCTTGGCGAGTCGCCGGCTTGATCAGCCTGGAGGCGCTCTGCTTGGCCGGGTTGGCCAGCCTGATCGGCCTGGGGCTAGGCCACGGCTTGACCGCGCTGCTGGGCGAGGTGCTGGCCGGTCAGCAGTCCTTGCGCCTCACCGGGGCTTGGCTGTCGCCCTGGGAATGGGTGATTCCGCTGCTGGCGCTGGGGCTCGCCCTGCTGGCGGCGGCTTGGCCGGCATGGCGGGCCTTTCGGCTGGAGGTGACCGAGTTGCTGCAAGCCCCGCGCTGACGTGTTGAGTCGGACAGGACTTTCCCTGGTTTTGAGCCCCAAGCAGTGCTTGCTGCACAATCCGGCTCCTGAGGGCAGGGTTGACCTGCGGATTTGATGAAGATGACACTGCCTCGTTTATTACTTGTTGCATTGCTGGGCTGGGCTGGTTTGAGCGCTGCGGTGTCGGCGCAGCCTGCGCCGACGATAGGGCAGGGGCCGGGTTTTCATGATCCGCGCAGCCCGTTCAAACCGCTGCAAGAGCGCGCTGGCGTGTTGACCTGGCAGTTGCTGTCGGCCGTCACCACCAGGGCCGATAAAAACCGCTTGTTGCCGATTTTCCCGGCGGCGGTGCAAGCGCTGGACCAGCAAAAAGTCAAGGTGCAAGGCTTCATGATGCCGCTGGAGCCGGGCGACAAACAACGTCATTTCTTGCTGTCGTCCGTGCCCACCACCTGCTCGTTTTGCGTACCGGCCGGCCCCGAGGGCTTGATCGAAGTGCGCACCAAACAGCCGGTGCGCTATTCGCTGGAGCCGGTGACGGTGGAGGGCGTGCTGACGGTGCTCAGCGACGACCCGTACGGCATGTTCTACCGCGTGCTTGACGGCCAAGCCGTCAGCACGAGCTCAAACTGATCCTGCCCGCCCACCCGCATACCCACTTGCTCGCAATCGACAACTCACCCTGACCATGCCGCTCCAACCCAGTTTTCGCAACAAGTCACGCCGATTCTGGCTGGCTTGCTTGTGCGCGCTGGCGCTGCTGGGCTTGCAGGGCCTGGGTCAATGGCACCGCTTGGCGCATGGCGCTGGCTTGGGCGGACCGCCCGCTTTTGCACTCAATACGGGGCACGCCAGCCCAGCGGCTTTAGCCGATATCTGGGGTCATCACAGCGGTGATGCGTCTTGCCAACTGTTCGACCACCTGTGCGACGGTCAGGCGCTGGCAGGCCCGGCGGCAGCGATCGTTGGGCCAGCGTCGCCGTGCGTTGTGTCTTGGCCCGCGCCGGCCCGCCTTGATCTGGCCGTGCATTGGAAGCGCGGCCCGCGCGGCCCGCCCACGTCAGCCTGAAAACCTTCGATGCCTGCACGCTCCGTGCGGGATGGTTTTGTGCGCTGCCCCAGTCCGCCTTTCAGTGGCGACCGTGGGCCGCGCTGACGAGAAAATTTCATGCGCTACCCCATTTTTGCACTGCGGCCTGCGGCCGCAGGTGCTTGCCTGCTGTGCC
>CANFYD010000131.1 GCA_947450745.1 Burkholderiales bacterium | reverse complement strand
CCGGCGGCACGCTGCTGCAAGCCAATGATGCGGTGGCCGGACGTTGGTATTCACGCGACGTGGCCGCCATTGCCGCCAACAAAGGCTTGGGCGTGGGCTTGGCCAGCGCGGCGGCGACAGCGCCCTTTTTTGTCGACGCCGCAGTGGCAGTCACTGCGGCGGCCGGCAACTCGGCCACGTGGCCGCGCGCCGGCTTGACCGTGCTGAACTTCCACAACAACCACCTCGTCTACGCGCTGACCTGGTTCGTGCTGGCCGCGATGGTGGCGGCCGCAGCGGGCTATCTGTTCTGGTCTGAACGGCTATTGCGGCGCCGCCAGCGCGCTTCTTCCAGCGGCAGCGATGATGCGGCTGATGAAAGAAACGCAACACCCGATACCGCTGGGCGCTGAACAGCGCAGCGGCGACTCTGCCGAAGACCCGAGCGGCCGCAACAACCTGCTGCAGCTGATACAGCTGCGCTGGTTGGCGGTGGGTGGGCAGCTCGCCACCATCCTGGCGGTGCAGTTCACCTTGGGTGCCAGGCTGCCGCTGCTGGAGATGCTGGCCCTGCTGGTCGCGCTGTCCCTGTTCAATTTGGCCAGTTGGTGGCGCAGTCTGACGGCACAGGGCGTCATCCGCAATGGTGAGCTGTTCGTCGGCCTGCTGGTCGATGTGGCGGTGCTGAGTGCGCAGCTGTACTACAGCGGCGGCATCACCAACCCCTTCATCTTTCTCTACCTGCTGCAGGTTGTCATCGGCGCGGTGCTGCTGAAGCCACGCTACATCTGGGCCATGGTGGGCGTGACCAGCCTGTGCTTCATCGTGCTGACCGTCTGGCACCGGCCGCTGAGCCTGCCCGACCTGGCCGATGCCGCGTTCTCGGTCCACTACATCGGCGGCTTGCTGATCTGCTTCACGCTGAACGCGGCCCTGCTGGTGATCTTCATCCACCGCATCGGGCGCAACCTGCGCCAGCGCGACGCCCGCCTGGCCGACCTGCGCCAACGCGCGGCAGAGGAGGAACACATCGTCCGCATGGGCTTGCTGGCGTCCGGCGCGGCGCATGAACTGGGCACGCCGCTGGCCACGCTGTCGGTGATCCTGGGTGACTGGTCACGCATTCGGCCGTTCACCGACGACCCTGAACTGGTGGCTGAAATCAAGCTGATGCAGCTGCAATTGCAGCGCTGCAAAACCATCGTCAGCGGAATCTTGCTGTCGGCCGGCGAGGCGCGTGGCGAAGCCCCGGTGGAAACCACGCTGCACCTGTTCCTGGATGAGTTGGTGGCCGAGTGGCGCAGCACACGCCCGGCGCAAGCGCTCGACTACCAACGCGCCGGCCTGCCGGACCGGCCGATCATCTCGGACTCGGCGCTGAAGCAAATGGTCGGCAACGTGCTGGACAACGCCATCGACGCGGCCCCGGGTCAGCCGGTGCGCTTGAAGGTCGCCTGTGCCGACGACCTGTTGACCCTGTGCGTGCAAGACCAGGGCCCGGGCTTTGCTCCTGCCATGCTGCTGAATTTTGGCAAGCCCTACCACTCGACCAAGGGCCGACCGGGCAGTGGCCTGGGGCTATTTTTGTCGGTCAACGTGGCCCGCACGCTGGGCGGCAGAATCGTCGCCAGCAACAGAATCGGCGGCGGGGCCGAGGTCGTGGTGACCTTGCCGCTGGCCGCCTTGACCCTGCAAGAAAGGACAGACCGTGGACGCTGAACGCCGCCTGCTCATCGTTGAAGACGATGATGCTTTTGCCACGACGCTGAGCCGCTCGTTCGAGCGCCGGGGCTACAGCGTCGTGCGTGCCGCCGGGCTGGCCGAGGTGCCCGCGCTGCTGGCATCGCACCGGCCGGACTATGCGGTGGTCGACCTGAAACTGGCCCATGGCGCGTCAGGCCTGAGCTGTGTGCAAGCGCTGCATGCGCATGACGAGCGGATGTTGATCGTGGTGCTGACCGGTTACGCCAGCATCGCCACCGCCGTCGAGGCGATCAAGCTCGGCGCTCGGCACTATTTGGCCAAACCGGCCAACACCGACGACATCGAAGAAGCCTTTGCCCGTGCCCAGGGCGACGCCGGCGTGGGGCTGACCGCACGCACCACCTCGATCAAGACGCTGGAGTGGGAGCACATCCACGAAACCATGGCGGCGTCCAGCTTCAATATCTCCGAAACAGCCCGCCGCTTGGGCATGCACCGCCGCACCCTGGCCCGCAAGCTGGAAAAGCAGCGCATCAAATAAACCGCCGTTAGCCGTCGATAGTTCGTAGGGCGGATCAAGATCCGCGTGCGGCCGACTGTGGCACCGGTATTGCCCCCGGCCGACTCGGGGCCTCGCTTCGGTGCCAGCCGCCGAAATCCTGCGCGGGTCTCGACCCGTCCTACCTGGCTGAATTCAGCTCTGCGCCGCCAAGCGCTTGTAATACATCGCCGAGCCGTGCAGGCGGCCATCGCCGCAGCTGTCGTAATCGGGGATTTCACCGGCGCGCTGCCAGCCCAGGTGGGCGTAGACCGCTTCGGCTTGCGAGCCCGATTGCGCTTCCAGCACCAGCAAAGTCCGGTTTTGCGCCACCGCCGCGCATTCGACCCGGCTCATCAACTGGCTGGCCAAACCCCGGCCGCGTGCCTGGCTGTGCACCATCAGGCGCTGCACCTCGCCACGATGGTGCGCGTTCGCCCGTGGGCAGAGCGACAGTTGGACGGCACCTTGCAGCGGGCCGTCCTTGCCCCCGCTCTCGCCGTCGCAGGCAATCCACAGGCTTTGATGCGCGCCGAGCTTGGCGAACACGCCGTGCCAATAATCCAGCGCTGCATAGCGCGACAGCGGGGCCAAAAACCCGAGGCTGGCGCCCCGGTGCACGCCGTCAATCAGCAAATCACACAGGGCCGGCAGCCATTGCAGGTCATGCGAAGCGAGTTTGCGCACACTGAGGACGGGGCGAGCGATCAGTTGGCCGGTGAAGTGGTGTTCCCGCGGCGCGGTCGAGGAGCTAAGGTAAGCAGAGGTCTGGAGCATGGCTAACTGGGCTGGTGAGGGTGAGAGCTTTTTACTGCGCGGCCGCCATGCGTCATTGGGCGGTGCTCGGAATCCTCACGTACCTGAAGTACGTTCCGGTTCCTGCGCTCCGTCCGCCAGGGCTTGACAACCGCTCGCTACAAAAGCTCCCCCCCTCTGCGGTCGGGATCGACGATGCCGTCTTGTGAACGGTCCTGGTAATCCCTAATGCAAGTGCTGTGCCAGTGTTGGCCTGCGCATTCGGCACTGCAATTCGGCCCTGTAGGGCGGGTCGCGACCCGCGAACGATTTCGACGGCAGGCACCGAAGCAGCGCCTTGGGCCGGCCGGGTGCAACAAGAGTGCAGGTTCGGCCACACGCGGGTCGCGACCCGCCCTACGAGGGCTAAGGCCGAAGCAAGACTTCAGGCCTCCAGCCCCGGCTCGGACTGCAGCCGCCCGCAGCCGCCGTGCTTGGCTTCGTAAATCGCGGTTTCGGCGCGGCGCATCAAGTCGTCGATGTCGCGGTCGCCGTGGCGCAGCTTGGCCCAGCCGCCGCTGAAGTCGAGCGTGAAGCCCAGCTCGGCCTGCGCCCGCAGGGCCAGCGCTTCACGCATGCGCTTGTCCAGCGCCTGCGGGCCTTGCGCTTCGCAGCGTGCCATCAGCACCGCGAACTCGTCACCACCGACGCGGCCAGCCAAGTCGCCCAGCCGCATCTGTGCCGTCAGGCAACTGCCGAACAGGGCCAGCGCCCGGTCGCCCGCGTCCTGCCCGTGCTCGGCGTTGATCGCTTTCAGATGGTCGACGTCCAGCAGCATCAAGGCCAGCGGCTCGCGGTGGCGGCGCGCCATCGACAACATATCGACCGAGCGGGCTGCAAACGCGCGGCGGTCGCTCAGGCCGGTCAGCCCGTCGGTCTGGGCCAGCCGCGCCAATTCCGCTTCGGTCTCGCCGCGCCACGCCAGCAGCAAGGCCGGCAACGTCAGCAGCAGCGCCCACTGGCAGGCTAGGCCCAGGGCGGTACCCAGCCGTTCGCTGAGCACCGCTTCACTGGCGCTCAGGGCGCACAGCAGGGCCAGGGGCAGGACGGCCGCCAACAGCAGCGCCCGCCAACGCCGGTTGTCCGGCCCGGGCCAGGCCTTGCGGGGTGTGGCTTGGACCGTCAGCTCCAGCTCGACCGCGCGTTTGGGCAGGGCCAGCAGCAGCGCGTTCATGAGCAATTGCAGCGCCAACCAGCCCAGCGCCCAACTGGCCCGAAAGGCCGGGTCGTCAAACTGCCAAGCGTAGACAGCCGGC
This sequence comes from Burkholderiales bacterium, assembly GCA_947450745.1. Lineage (GTDB taxonomy): Bacteria > Pseudomonadota > Gammaproteobacteria > Burkholderiales > Burkholderiaceae_C > Paucibacter_A. Next base: position 4,427 of record CANFYD010000131.1, on the reverse strand, counting down.
ATCAGCAGCGGTGCCAGCAGCATCAGCGGCCGGCCCGGGCGCGGGTTCAGCCACCCGTTCAAGGCGGCCCACAGCAGGCTCAAGCTGGCGCTGAAGGCCAGCATCGCCAGGCTTTGCAGCAGCCGCAGCGTGCCGTCCGTCAACGCTTGATCCCCCACCAGCGTGCTGGCCCACAGCGCGCCGCCCGCCAGCGCCACGCCGCCCAAGGCCACCAGCCCCAGGCCCGCCTGCGCCCAGCGCACCGCCCGACTGCCATGCCGCCCCACTACCCCCAGCAACACCCCGGCCGCCGCCAGCGTTTGTAAAACCAGCAAATTGAACAGCGTGGCGTGGTCGATATGCATAGAAGGGCCGGAGTGGGGCAGAGTGGGGCGATTCTCTACTGGAACGCCACCTCGGCAAAGCTGCGCAGCTTGCGGCTGTGCAACTGGGCCAGCGGGCCGCTGCGTAACAGCTCGACGGCGCGCAGGCCGATGCGCAGGTGCTGGTCGACGCGTTCGCGATAGAACTGGTTGGCCATGCCGGGCAGCTTGATTTCGCCGTGCAGCGGTTTGTCGCTGACGCACAGCAGGGTGCCGTAGGGCACGCGAAAGCGAAAGCCGTTGGCGGCGATGGTGGCGCTTTCCATGTCCAGCGCGATGGCCCGGCTTTGGCTGAAGCGGCGCTGCGGCCCGCCTTGGCGGTCGTTCGGCAGCAGCTCCCAGTTGCGGTTGTCGGTGGAGGCTACGGTGCCGGTGCGCAGCACGCGCTTGAGGTCAAAGCCGCTCAGCTGCGTCACGTCCGCCACGGCCTGCTCCAGCGCCATTTGCACCTCGGCCAGCGGCGGGATCGGCACCCACAGCGGCAGGTCTTCGTCCAGCACATGGTCCTCGCGCACATAGCCGTGGGCCAGCACGTAATCGCCCATTTGCTGGGTGTTGCGCAGGCCGGCGCAGTGGCCCAGCATCAGCCAGGCATGCGGGCGCAGCACGGCCACATGGTCGGTCATGGTCTTGGCGTTGGCCGGGCCGACGCCGATGTTGATCATGGTGATGCCACTGTGGTCGCGCCGCAGTAGGTGATAGGCGGGCATTTGCGGCAGGCGCGGCGGCGTGGCACCCGCCAAATCGTCCGGCTCGACCTCGCAGCCGATGCGGCGGGTGACGACGTTGCCGGGCTCGACGAAGGCGATGCAGTCGTCCAGCTCATGCGGCTGGGCCGGGTCGGGCCGGGTTCGCATCAGGGCGTGGCCCATGCGGATGAACTCGTCGATATAGAACGGGTAGTTGGTGAACAGCACGAAGTTCTGAAAATACTCGGCCCGCGTGCCGGTGTAGTGGCGCAGCCGGTGCAGTGAGTAGTCCACCCGCGGCGCGGTGAACAGGGCCAGTGGCAGCGGCTCGCCCGGGGCCACTTTGTGGGTGCCGTTGGCAATGCCGTCGTCCATGGCGGCCAGGTCTGGCAGGTCGAACACATCGCGCATCAGCTGGCGGCGCTCCGGCGGCACGCCGCCCTCGATGTGGTCATGGTCGCCCAGCGCAAAGTGCAGCGGAATCGGCTGCTTGCTGGTGCCCACCTCCAGCACCACGCCGTGGTTTTGCAGCAGCAGCTGGAACTGCACCAGGTCGTAATCGCTGAACAGGTCGGGCCGCGTCAGCGTCGTTTCATAGCCGCCCGGTCCGGCCACAAAGCCGTAAGCCAGGCGCGAATCGGCCTTGACCACGGTGTGGGTGTGCAGGCGCACCACCGGGTAGCAGGCGCGCACCTTGCCCAGGTCTTCCCCGGCGATGAAGCGCTGCAAGGCGTCGCGCAAATGGGCGACGCCGGTAGCGTAGATTTTTTGAACCTGAGCGAGCGCGGCTTCCGCATCGTCAAAGTGCTGGGGGGCAAAAAAAGGCGGGTTGGAGTGCATGCGGAGGCTTTGGGTTGGGCTGTGGGCATTGTGGCTTGCGCCTGCGGGGTAGTCGGTCGGCCTCACGTAGGGCGGGTCTGGAGTGCGGGCTTCGTTGCTGACGGCGGGCACCAAAGCAGCACCGACGGCCGGTCGATTGCGGCCCAGTTGCCAGCTTCGGCCGGACGCGGGTCATGACCCGCCCTACCTGGGGACGGTCAGGTAGGGCCACACTGGCGCGTGGCGCGTGCACCGCCCTACCTGCTGAATTGCGCCAGGATGTGCGCACTCATGCCGCGCGCCAGCTCATGTTCTTCCAGGAAGACTTCGCCCAGGCTTTCCTCGCGCAGCAGGGCCGCTTCTTCCTCGTTGTGGGTGCGCAGCACGACGGCGATGGCGGGGTTGAGGGTGCGGGCAATCTCGACCATCTTGCGCACATTGAGCGTGTCGGGGATGGCAATCACCAGCATCGCGGCTTCGGCGATATGGGCCTGAATCAGCACCTCTTCCGTCAGCGCGTCGCCGCAGACGGCGGGAATGCCGGCCTCGCGCAGGCTGTCCACGACCTCGCGGTTCTGGTCCGCCACCACATACGGGATGTGCCGCTCGCGCAGCGCTTGCGCAATGCGCTGGCCCACCAACCCATAGCCCACCAGCACCACTTGGCCGCTGAGCAGGTGGTGGGCGGTGCTGGCCGGCAGCTCGGCCAGCGGGTCGTCGCGACGCTCCAGCCGCCGGGCCAGTTCGGAGCGCTGCAAGACCCATTGGCGCAGCGGCTCGATGGCGCTGAACAGCGCGGTGTTGGCCGCAATCGAGATCAGCGCGCCGGCCAGCACCAGGCTCTGGCCCTCGGCCGGCATCAGCCCGAGCGCGACGCCGAGCCCGGCCAGGATGAAGGAGAACTCGCCGATCTGCGCCAAGCTGGCCCCCACCGTCAGCGCGGTGTTGAGCGGGTAGCGAAAGGCCAGCACCAGGGCCACGGCGGCCAGCGTCTTGCCGATCATGATGATGGCCACCACGACCAGTAACTTGAACGGCTGCGTCCAGATGACGGACGGGTCAAACAGCATGCCGACCGACACGAAGAACAGCACGGCAAAGGCGTCGCGCAGCGGCAGCGTTTCGTCGGCGGCGCGGTGGCTGAACTCCGATTCGCGCATCATCATGCCGGCGAAAAACGCCCCCAGCGCAAACGACACATCGAACAACTTGCCCGCGCCAAAGGCCACGCCCACCGCGATGGCCACCACGCTCAAGGTGAACAGCTCTTGCGAGCCGGCGCGGGCCACCGCCCACAGCAGCTTGGGCAAGACGCGCCGGCCCACCACCAGCATCAGCACGATGAAGGCGGTGACCTTGGCCAGCGTCAGCGCGATGGTCTTCCAGAGGTCGGCCGGCACGACTCCGGCGGTGGCTGCGGCATTCCCACCCGCACCCAAATCCACCCCCGGCGCTTGCAGCAAACCGGCGAGTGCCGGCAGCAGCACCAGCACCAGCACCATGACCAGGTCCTCCACCACCAACCAGCCGACTGCTATTTGCCCATTGACCGACTTCAGCAAACCCTTGGCCTCCAGCGCCCGCAACAGCACCACGGTGCTGGCCACCGACAAGCACAGGCCGAACACGATGGACGCCCCCAAGCCCCAGCCCCAGAAGTGGGCGGTGGCCATGCCCAGCAAGGTGGCGACGGTGATCTGGACGATGGCTCCCGGCACGGCGATGCGCTTGACCGCCATCAGGTCGTCGAGCGAGAAGTGCAGGCCCACGCCGAACATCAGCAACATCACGCCGATTTCCGCCAACTGGCTGGCCAGCCCCACGTCCGCCACAAAGCCTGGCGTGGCCGGACCTATCATCACGCCGGCCAGCAAATAGCCGACCAGCGGCGGCATCTTCAGCCGCGTCGCCAGCAGACCAAAAATCATCGCCAACCCAAAAGCGGCGGCAATCGTGGCAATCAAACTGACGTCATGCGGCATGCAGATCGCTCCCTGTGGCTTGCGCGTTGGCTGGCAATTGCTGATCTCGACCGGCTCATCCGGCGGACGCTTTATTCCAGCTTACAGGCAAGTCCTGCTGATGACGGAAGCCGCCCAGCCGTGCGACCCGCGACCCGCCCCACCGCGGCCTCGGATTCGTAGGGCGGGTCTGGACCCGCGATTCGATTTCGGCCGCGGACACCGAAGCACGGCAGTGGACGGCGGCACGGCTTGGAACAACACGGGTGCCGCAGTCGGCCACACGCGGGTCGCGACCCGCCCTACAGCGGGGTCGGATTCGCAGCGCGAGTCGCGACCCGCGATTGATTTTGGCGGCCGCGCAGTAAAAAAGCTCTCAGCCTCAGGTCACCGGTGTCGGGTTGAACAGCACCAGTGCGTTGTGCAGCTTGTGCTGCTCGACCCAGGTTTTCTGGCCGCTGGCCACGGCCAGCATCAGGTGGAACAGCTCCCAGCCGACGTCGGCAATCGTCTTGTCGCCGTCGGCAATGCTGCCGGCGTTGAGGTCCATCAGGTCATGCCAGCGGCGTGCCAGGTCGCTGCGGGTGGCGACCTTG
>CANFYD010000130.1 GCA_947450745.1 Burkholderiales bacterium | reverse complement strand
CGCAGTCGTCGAACCTGGGTGCTTACAACTATTCCGGCATCGACGTGGGGGCCAATTACCGCCTGCCGCTGAAGCTGGTCGGTGCCCCGACGCTGGGTCACATCGACTTCGGTCTGCAGTGGAGCTACCTCCAGAAAGCGGACTTCAAGTCGCTGCCGACCGTGGCGACCTTGGAGCAGGCCGGCTACTACGGCGTCGACGTGGGCACGCCCTACACGAAGAACCGCTTCAGCCAGCGCGCAACGTGGAACCTCGGAGCCTTCTCGCTCGGCTACAACTGGCGCTTCATCGGCTCGTCTGAAGTTCAGCAAGACAAGCAAGCCACGGCGACTGCCGCCGGTGCCTACTTGGCCGACAACTCCAAGATCAAGGCCTACAACTACCTGGATCTGAACGGTTCCTGGCAGGCGCTGAAGTACCTGAAGCTGTCGTTGACGATTAACAATGCTTTCGATAAGACACCGCCGTTGATCGGCACCGGCATCGGCCCAGGTACCAGCAACTTCGGCAATACCTTCCCTGCGGTGTACGACGTGATCGGCCGTCGCTTCACGATGGTGGCGCAGGCAACGTTCTAAATCAGGACGCCGACTGAGCAATGAAAACGGGCCCGATGGGCCCGTTTTTTATGCGCTCAACAAGCGTTGAGCGTCAGCGATCAGCCAGTCAGTGTGCCGCCGCCGCCTTGACCTTCAGTCGCCAAGCATGCAGCAGCGGCTCGGTGTAGCCGCTGGGCTGTTCCAGGCCTTTCAGCACCAGATCGAGCGCGGCTTGGTAGGCGGCGGAGGTGTCGAAATGGTCGGCCATCGGTTGGTACAACGCGTCACCGGCGTTTTGAGCGTCCACCACGGCGGCCATGCGCTCGAACGTGGCGTGCACTTGCGCGGTGTTGGTGACGCCGTGCAGCAGCCAGTTGGCGATGTGCTGGCTGGAGATGCGCAGCGTGGCGCGGTCTTCCATCAGGCCGATGTTGTGGATGTCGGGCACCTTGGAGCAGCCGATGCCCTGGTCAACCCAGCGCACCACGTAGCCGAGGATGCCCTGCGCGTTGTTGTCCAGCTCTTGCTGGACCTCGGCAACGCCCCAGGCCGGTGTGGCCACCACGGGGATTTGCAGCAACTGGTTCAGGATCGCGTCGCGTTCGGCATCGACGTCGGTCTTTTCCATTTCCTGCTGCACGGCGGCCACATTGACCTGGTGGTAATGCAGCGCGTGCAGCGTGGCGGCGGTGGGCGAGGGCACCCAGGCGGTGTTGGCACCGGCCTTCGGGTGAGCAATTTTTTGCTCCAGCATGGCGGCCATCAGGTCGGGCATGGCCCACATGCCCTTGCCGATCTGGGCTCGGCCGCGCAAGCCGCAGCCCAGGCCGGTCAGCACGTTGTTGCGCTCGTAGGCCTGGATCCAGGCGCTGCTCCTCATGTCGCCCTTGCGCAACATCGCGCCGGCTTGCATGGCGGTGTGCATCTCGTCGCCGGTGCGGTCCAGGAAGCCGGGGTTGATGAAGGCCACGCGCGCGGCGGCCGCAGCAATGCAGGCCTTCAGGTTGACGCTGGTGCGGCGCTCTTCGTCCATGATGCCCAGCTTGACCGTGTTCTCGGCCAAGCCCAGCATGGCTTCAACGCGGCCGAACAGCTCGGAGGCAAAAGCCACCTCGGCCGGGCCGTGCATTTTGGGCTTGACGATGTAGACCGAGCCGGCGCGCGAGTTGCAGATGCCGTTAGCCGCACGGCGCTGCAGGTCGTGCATGGCAATCGTCGTCGTGATGACGGCGTCCATGATGCCTTCGGGGATCTCGCGGCCCTCGGACCCGTACAGAATCGCCGGATTGGTCATCAAATGGCCGACATTGCGCAAGAACATCAGCGAGCGGCCATGCAGCTTGACCTCTACGCCACCGCCTTGCGGCGCGCTGTAGACGCGGTCCGGGTTCAGGCTGCGGGTGATGGTTTTGCCGCCTTTCGTCAGCTCTTCGGTCAGCGTGCCTTGCAGCAGGCCCAACCAGTTGCCGTAGGCCAGCACCTTGTCGTCGGCATCGACCACGGCGACCGAATCTTCCAAGTCCAGAATCGTTGACAGCGCCGCTTCCAGGATCACATCGCTGATGCCGGCGGCATCGCTTTGGCCGATGGTGGTGCTGCGGTCGATCTGGATGTCCAGATGCAGGCCGTTGTGGCACAGCAGCACCGAGTGCGGAGCTACCGCGTCGCCCTGGAAGCCGGCGAACTGGCTGGCATCAGCCAAGCCGGTGCTGCTGCCATCGGCCATGGCGACCACCAACACGCCGGCCTCCACGCGGTAGCCGGTGGCGTCTTTGTGTGAGCCGCTGGCCAGCGGAGCGGCTTGGTCCAGCACAGCGCGGGCAAAAGCGATGACCTTGGCGCCGCGCACCGGGTTGTAGCCCCGGCCTTTTTCGGCGCCACCGTCTTCAGCGATCACATCGGTGCCGTACAGCGCGTCGTACAGCGAGCCCCAGCGCGCGTTGGCGGCGTTCAGGGCGTAGCGGGCATTCAGGATGGGCACAACCAACTGCGGCCCGGCTTGCGTGGCCAGTTCCGCATCGACTTGCGTGGCGCTGGCCTGCACTTGGCCGGGCGAGGGCACCAGGTAGCCGGTCTGCTCCAGGAAGGCGCGGTAGGCCGGCATGTCGGCAATCGGGCCGGGGTGGGCGCGGTGCCAGCCGTCCAGCTCGGTTTGCAAGCGGTCGCGCTCGGCCAGCAGGGCGATGTTCTTGGGCGACAGGTCGGCGACGATGGCGTCAAAACCGGCCCAGAAGGCGGCGCTCGGCACACCGGTGCCCGGCAAGACCCGGTCCTCGATGAAGTTGTACAGCGTGGTGGCGACTTGCAATTGGTGAATGGCGGTGCGTGCGGACATGATCAAACCCGGTGATTTGCTGAGCCTGCTAATTTATGCGAAATCCGGGCGCTGATTCATGCACGCAAGCGCAGGGAATACCTGCTTAATTCGCACGAATCAGCGGTGAACCGAGGTTTTTAGATCGAAAGCCCAGCACAATCCGTCGCCATGGCCCGCCTCAAACAGATTGAATCGTTCGTCTCCGTCGCTACCAAAGGCAGCTTGACCGCTGCGGCGCTGCTGGAAGGCGTGGCACCCGCCGTGATGGGCCGGCGCATCGACGCGCTGGAGGCTCGCCTGGGCGTCAAGCTGCTGCTGCGCACCACCCGGCGCATCACCTTGACGCACGAAGGCAGTGCGTTTTTGGAGGATTGCCAGCGCTTGCTGGTCGAGTTTGCCAATGCCGAGGCCAGCGTCAGCGCCGGCGGCGTGAAGGCCAGCGGGCATTTGCGCATCACCGCCCCGGCCGGCTTCGGGCGCCGCCATGTGGCACCGCTGGTGCCTGAGTTCTTGGCCCGCCACCCCGAGGTCAGCGTCTCGCTCAATTTGAGCGACCGGGTGGTGGACATCGCAGGCGAAGGCTTTGACTGCGCGGTGCGGGTGGGCGACCTGCCGGACTCCAGCCTGGTCAGCGTGCGCTTGGCCGACAACCGCCGGCTTTGCGTGGCTACCCCCGCCTACTTGAAGCGCGCCGGCGTGCCCCAGCATCCGGCTGAGTTGGTGCGGCATTCCTGCCTGACGCTCAGCTCGGACGCCAGCCAGACGCGTGGCTGGGCCTTCAGCGTGGACGGCGAGCTGATTCATGTGCGGCCCAGCGGCCGACTCGATTGCAGTGACGGGCAGGTGCTGCACGACTGGTGCGTCAGCGGCATGGGCCTGGCTTGGCGCAGCACCTGGGAGGTGGAATCCGACATCCGCGCCGGCCGCCTGCAAGCGGTGCTGGATGACTTTGCCGCACCGGCCAACGGTATTTATCTGCTGATTCCGCAGCGCAAGCATTTGCCGCTGCGAGTCAGGTTGTGGATCGACTTCCTCAAGCACAACTACGCCAGCGCGGGGTATTGGTTGCAAGCTGGGCTGCAAGCGTCTTCGGTCGATGCTGAGCAGCTCTGATCCGTAAGAAACGGCTCAATCAGCCACGTAGGGCGGGTCGAGACCCGCGAGGGATTCCGGTGGCGTGCCTCGTGCGAGACGGCCGCCATAGCCGAGTACACGCGGGTCGCGACCCGCCCTACAACTGATCAGACCGGTCTGGCGCGCAACAACCCGCTTGATCAGTTGGGGCCAGAGCATGCTGAGTACAGCAAGGTCTGGCCCGCAAGAACCCGCTTGATCAGTTGGGGCCAGAGCATGCTGAGTACAGCAAGGTCTGGCCCGCAAGGCCTTAATTACTCAAGCAGCTCTTCATGAAGGCCTTGCGCTCGTCGCCGGTCTTGCCGGAGGTCTTGGCGTCGGCGTTGCAGGTTTTCATGCGAGTTTGCTGCGGGGTGACTGCAGCGGAGGCGGCCGGGGCGGCGGCTGCGGCCTTGGCGGACAGGCATTCCTTCATGAAGGCTTTGCGCTCATCGCCTTTTTTGTCGGCGGCATCTTTGTTGCACATGCCCATCTTGGATTGCTGCATGGTCGGCGCGCTGGCGGCGTCTGCGGCATGGGCCGAGCCAGCCACTGCAAAGGCAGCCAGGGTCAACAGCTTGAACAGGTTTTTCATCATGGTCCTTATGGTTGAAATGCAGAGTGAGCGCGGCGTGCGGTGTGCGGTAGGCACGCGCAGCGGCATTCCAACACGGCAACGCTGCAGATTCAATCGTGCGTTGAACCTATGTTCACAAAATGCGTCGCGGATGCGCCAAAGTTTCATGCGCGGCGTGCAAGCGCCGCACCAGCACCTGGATGAAACCACGATCAAACCGGTGTTGGCACTCCGGGCTGAGCTGGCCCAGGGACTCGGGCGTAAAGGAAATGGTGGTGCAGATCTGGCTGACTCGCACATCCGCGCTGTGGCGGCGCAGGTCGGGGTTGGGGGCGAGGTAAGCCATCTCGCCGACCGAGGTGCCCTTGCCCAGCGTGGCAACGCGGGTGCCCTCCCGGAACACCTCCACCGCGCCCTGGGCAATGATGTGGAAGGTGTTGCCTTCCTGGCCGCGCTTGTACAGCGCATGACCTTCCGGGAAGCGCTGCCAGCGCGCCCGGTGCACCACTTCCCACAATTCCACATCGCCAAAATCGGCAAAGAATTCCAGCTCGCGCAAGCGATTGAAGCGCTCCGAATCCTTCACCTCGTACAGCCTGGCCAGCGGCACTTGCTGGTTCACCACCAGGGCGGACAAGGCGCGGCCAAACGATTCCCAGTCCGCATAGCGCTCTTGCGGGTGCTTGGCCAGCGCGTTCAGAATGACCGCCTCCAGCTCGGCCGTCACGCCGCCGCGCTGCCCCTGCAGCGGTGCCGGCGCTTGGTGGTAGATCTGGTGCATCAGCGCCATCTGATTGGGTGCATCAAACGGCGGGCGCCCGGCTACCAGGTGATAAAGCACCGCACCGAGCGCGTAAATGTCAGCGCGGCAATCGACGTCGCCGCCGTCGATCTGCTCCGGCGGCATATAGGCCAGCGAGCCGACGCGCTGCACCTGGGTCGACTCGGCATGCAGATTCAGGGCGCTGCCGAAATCGCTGACCTTCACGTCCGTCACCTGGCCTTGCGCGTCCAGCACCGCCAGCAGGTTGGCCGGCTTGATGTCGCGGTGGATCAGCCCAAGGCGGAAGACATAGGACAGCGCCATCGCGCACTTGAAGCCCAGCTCGACGATCTGGTCCAGCGGCAGCAAGCGGTCGCTGCGGCAAAAATGCTTCAGCGTCACGCCGGCCACATATTCCATCACCAGATAGGGCGAGGCGGGGTCGGGCACGGCGTCGAGGATCTGCACCACGTTCGGGTGCTGCAGCCGCCCGGCCAGCGAGGCTTCGGCGGTGTAGAAGTGCCGCAGATAGTCGTTTTGCCGGTTGTCGGCGCTGGCGCTGCCCCAGCTGCGCATCCGTTTGATGGCCACTTCAGCGGCGTGAAATTCGTCCAGCGCCAAAAAAACATCGCTGGTCGCGCCCTCGCCCAGGCGGCGCAAGACCTTGTATTTGCCGATGTAGGCGGGCAGGTCGAGGGTGTCTCTTGTGGCTCCGGAATTGCCGTTTGGCGTCACGCCCGCCGCAGGGGGCGGGGAACTCTCGGGCCGGCCCGGCGTTGGTTTCTCAGGCGACATGTCGGGGTCCACAGGCATGGCGAAGATCATAGAACCTTAGAATCCCGCCATGATCCAAGCCAAGCAAGAATTGCTCGCCGCCCTGGGCGAGGCGATTGAAGAACTCAGCCCCGGCGCCACCATGGTGGCCGCCTTCGAATCCCCCAAGCAGGCCGGCCTCGGCGACTTTGCCTGCACCGCCGCCATGCAAATGGCGCGGCCGCTGAAAAAGAACCCGCGCGAACTGGCGCAGGCGTTGATCGACGCGCTGCAGCGCCGACCGGCTTTTGCCCGCTGGGTCGAGTCGCTGGAGATTGCCGGCCCCGGCTTCATCAACATCCGCCTGACGGCCGCTGCCAAGCAAGCGGTGGTCAGCGAGGTGCTGACGGCCGGCCCCGCGTTTGGCCGCCAGCCGGCCAATGCCAAGCATGTGATGGTCGAGTTCGTGTCGGCCAACCCGACCGGCCCGCTGCATGTGGGCCACGCCCGCCAAGCGGCGCTGGGCGACGCCATCTGCAGCCTGTTCCAGACCCAGGGCGCGCAGGTCACACGCGAGTTCTATTACAACGACGCCGGGGTGCAGATTGCCACCCTGGCCAATTCGACCCAATGCCGCTTGAAGGGCTTGAAGCCCGGCGACGCTGATTGGCCCGAGGCGGCTTACAACGGCGATTACATCCAGGACATCGCCGACGAATTCCGCGCCGGGCAGTCGGTCAAGGCCGATGACCGCGAGTTCACCGCGTCCGGCGACGTTGACGATCTGAGCAGCATCCAGCAGTTCGCGGTGGCCTATTTGCGCCACGAGCAAGACCTGGACTTGCAGGCCTTCGGGCTCAAGTTCGACAGCTATTTCCTTGAATCCAGCCTGTACGAAAGCGGCGGCGTCGAAGCCACCGTGGCCCGGCTGACGGCGGCCGGCAAGACCTTTGAAGAAGACGGCGCACTGTGGCTGCGCTCGACCGACTACGGCGATGACAAAGACCGGGTGATGCGCAAATCGGCCGGCGGCTACACCTACTTTGTGCCCGATGTGGCTTATCACATCAACAAGTTCCAGCGCGGCTACACCCAGTGCATCAACGTGCAGGGCAGCGACCACCACGGCACGATTGCCCGCGTGCGCGCCGGTTTGCAGGCGGCCGATGTCGGCATTCCGCAAGGCTTCCCCGATTACGTGCTGCACAAGATGGTCACGGTGATGAAGGGCGGCGAGGAGGTCAAGATCTCCAAGCGCGCCGGCAGCTACGTGACGCTGCGCGACCTGATCGACTGGACCAGCCGCGATGCGGTGCGCTTCTTCCTGATCGGCCGCAAGGCGGACACCGAGTTCATCTTCGACGTCGATCTGGCCCTGAAGCAGAACGATGAAAACCCGGTGTTCTACGTGCAGTACGCCCATGCGCGCATCTGCTCGGTGCTGCGCAACTGGGTGGCGCGCGGTGGCGACGAAGCCAGCCTGGGCCAAGCCGACCTGAGCTTGCTGACCGCGCCGACCGAGGCGGCCCTGATGCTCAAGCTGGCCGACTATCCGCGCATGCTGACCAGCGCCGCCGAAACGTTGGCACCGCACGATGTGGCCTTCTACTTGCGCGACCTGGCCGGCGCGTATCACAGCTATTACGCGGCCGAGCGGGTGCTGGACCAGACGCCCGCGCTGAGCCAGGCGCGCGCTGCGCTGCTGGCTGCGACCCGCCAGGTGATCGCCAACGCACTGGCCGTGCTGGGCGTCAGCGCGCCGACGACGATGAACCGGGAAATATCCGAAAAGGTTGAGACGGAATGAGCCAAGTCATGAAGAAACAGGGGCAGCGCGGCGGCTTTGTGCTGGGCCTGATCGTGGGCCTGCTGCTGGGCTTGGCGGTGGCTTTGGGCGTGGCGCTCTACATCACCAAAGTGCCGATCCCCTTCATCAACAAGGTGCCGCAGCGCACCGCCGAGCAAGACGCCGAGGAAACCCAGCGCAACAAGAACTGGGACCCGAACGCGCCGCTGGCCGGCAAGGCGGCCGCCAAGGCCGCCAGCGGTTTGGTCAGCGGCTTGCCGGCGGCAGCGCCCCGCGCCGAGCCTGCGGTGGTGCTGCCGCCGGCCGCTGAGGCCGCACCGGCTCAGTTGCCCCCGCCCGCCGCCCTGCCCGTGCCGAAGTTGCCCGAAAAAGCGCTCGACAAAAAGCTTGACGCCAAGGCGACGGCCGCCGCTGCAGCCAGTGCTGCGGCCACTGCCGCTGCCGATCCCTTCATCTATTTTGTCCAGGCCGGGGCCTTCATCAGGACCGAGGATGCCGAGCAACAACGCGCCAAACTGGCCCTGCAAGGTTTCATCGCCAAAGTCCTTGAGCGCGAGCAATCCGGTCGCACCGTGTACCGTGTACGCCTGGGGCCGATGGACAGCCGCGACGAGGCCGAGGGTCTGCAACGCAAGATCGAGGCTGCCGGTATTGAGGCCAATTTGATCCGCGTGCAACGTTGAATCAAGCGTTGTAGCTCCGTACTACCCTTTCCAAGCAAGGATTCCTGATGATGAAGCGTCGCGATTTTTCCGCTCTGAGCCTGACGACCCTGGCCGCTGCTTCCGCCGGTCTTGTGCCCACCTGGGCGCTGGCGCAAGGTGGCCCGGTCGAGGGCAAGCAGTACCAGCGCCTGTCACAGGCTTTG
>CANFYD010000129.1 GCA_947450745.1 Burkholderiales bacterium | reverse complement strand
CGGGATTCACAGCAAACGGGGCCGAAGTCTAGCCGACGCGTGCCAACACCACCGCGCCGGCCTGCCAAGCCGCAGCGTCGCCGGCCTCACACACGTCGCTGAGCTGGCAAGCGGCTTGCACCTGCGCCAGCGCCCGCTCGGCCGAGGCTTGATCGGCCGCGTGGACAAAGCACAGCGGATCACCGGCGGCCAAGCGGTCGCCCAACTGCCGCATGCCGCTCAAGCCGACGCGAAAGTCGATGCGGTCGCTGGCCATGCGCCGCCCGCCGCCCAGCTCCACCACGGCCAAGCCGATGGCGCGCGTCTGCTGCGCCGTCAAACGCCCGCTGCGCAGCGCGGGCACCGGCAGCACGAGGGGGGCCGCCGCCAGATAGGCTTGCGGCCGCTCGATCAGATCGGCCGGGCCGCCCAGCGCCGCCACCATGCGCCCAAAGCGCTCGGCCGCCGCGCCGCTGTCCAAAGCCTGCTGCAATTGCTGGCGCGCCTGCACGGCATCAGTCGCCAAGCCGCCCAGCAGCAACAGTTCGGCCGCCAGGGCAAAAGTCACCTCATGCAGGCGGGCATCGCCACCACCAGGGGCATCACCGCGCAAATAGCTGATCGCCTCGCGCATCTCCAGCGCATTGCCGACCTCGCTGCCCAGCACCTGATTCATGTCGGTGATCAGCGCGCGCGTCGGCAAGCCGGCACCGCAGGCCACGGCCACGATGCTCTGCGCCAACTCGTCGGCAAAGGCCGGTGTGTCGGCAAAAGCACCGTTGCCGCACTTGACGTCCATCACCAAGCCTTGCAGGCCGGCGGCCAATTTCTTGGACAGGATGCTGGCGGTGATCAGCGGCACGCTTTCCACCGTGGCGGTGACGTCGCGGACCGAGTAGAAGCGCCCATCGGCCGGTGCCAGGTCGCCGGTCTGGCCGATCACCGCGCAACCGACATTCCTCACCACCTGGTTCAGCAACTCTGCCGACGGCGTGCAGTTGTAGCCGGGGATGGCATCGAACTTGTCACGCGTGCCGCCGGTGTGGCCCAGGCCGCGGCCGGAAATCATCGGCACATAACCGCCGCAAGCCGCCACCAGCGGCGCCAGCATCAGGCTGACCTTGTCGCCGACGCCGCCGCTGGAATGCTTGTCCAGCACCGGCCCCGGCATGTCGGGCCAGCTCATCACCCGGCCGGAGCGCATCATCGCCAGCGTCAAGGCCACGCATTCGTCCCGCCCCATGCCGCGCAGGAACACCGCCATGCCGAGCGCAGCCACTTGGCCTTCGCTCCAACTGCCATCCACCAAGCCGCGCACAAACGCTTGAATCTGCGCCTCGCTGAGGGCCTGACCGCCGCGCTTGGCGCGGATGATTTCTTGGGCCAGCATGGTTCAGTAGACGCCTGGGGAAGTTGAAGAAGCAACGTGACCCGACAACACCGCTTCGATGTCGTTCAACAAGCTGCTGGCACCAAAACGCAAGCGCTGCGGGTTCACCGCTGCTGCGCCCAGGCTGGCCTCGACCAGGGCCAGATAAACCTGCGCCTCGGCCACCGTGCGGATGCCGCCGGACGCCTTGAAGCCGGCCGAGCTCATGCCGCTGCCGGCGATTTCTTGCAGGATCAGCCGCGCCGCCGCCGGCGTGGCCGACACCGGCGTCTTGCCGCTGCTGGTCTTGATGAAGTCGGCACCGGCCATCAGGCCCATGCGTGTGGCCTGGACGATCAGCGCGGGCTTTTGCAGCTCGCCGCTTTCGATGATCAGCTTTAGCGTCAACGGCCGGCTGGCATGGCGCACCTCGGCCAAAAACTCGGTGCACGCGCTGGTCTGGCCTTGTTGCAGCGCCCGGTAAGGCAGCACCACATCGACCTCGTCGGCGCCGGCAGCGGCAATTTGCTGCACTTCGGCCAACACACGCGCCAGGTCGAGCGAGCCGTCAGGAAAATTGGCTACCGCCGCAACGCGGATCTCAGGCGGCAGCAGCGCCCGCGCCTGCGCCACAAAACGCGGCCAGACACACACGGCCGCCACCGCGCCGAACGGGCTTTGCGCGCGGCGGCACAGCTGCTCGATGTCCGCCGCCGTGTCGGCCTCGTTCAGGCTGGTCAGGTCCAGGCACCGCAAGGCCTGCAGCGCGGCTTGGGCAAGGGCGCTCATGAGAAACAACGCCGGGCCGCCCCAAGTGTTTCAGCTCCCCCTCGGGGGGCCTGAAGCGCAGCGGCAGGTCTGGGGGCACTCATCAGGCGCGCAGGGACGGCAGATCGGCCATGCCGGCCACCACGGCCGCCAAGAAGCGGGAGGCGCGCTCGCCCGACATTTGCGCCTGCTGCAGCGTCAGCGCATGGGTCAGCGCTTCGGCGGACAAACCGGCCGCCATATTGGTCATCAAGGCCAAGCCCATCACGCGCAGGCCGGCATGGCGAGCCAGGATGGTTTCGGGCACGGTGCTCATGCCGACGGCGTCCGCGCCCCAGGCGGCAAACATGCGGATCTCCGCCGGCGTTTCAAACTGCGGGCCCAGCGCCCAGCAATACACGCCCTCGCCCAGCATCAAGTTCAGGTCTTTCGCCACCTTTTGGGCATGGGTGCGCAGCTCGGCGTCGTAGGCATGGCTCATGTCGACAAAGCGCTCGCTGCCCGGCTCGCCCACCAGCGGCGAGCGCTGCGGTGCGTTGATGTGGTCGCTGATCAGCATCAGGCTCCCCGGCGCCATATTGGCCCGCAAGGAGCCCGAGGCGTTGGTCTGCAGCAGCACCTTGACACCCCAGCGCTTCAACGTGCGCAAGGCACCGGCCATGCCGCTGCAATCGCCGGTCTCGTAAGTGTGGGCGCGGCCGCGCAACATCACCACCCGCTGCCGGCCGGTCTTGGAGCTGATATGGCCGACCACGATCTCGTTCACATGGCCTTCCACCCGAGGCTGCGGGAAGGCGGACAGCTCGGCATAGGACAAATGCTGAGCGTCTTCCACCAAGCTCGCCGCACCCGCCCAACCGGAGCCCAACACCACCGCCACCGCCGGCGCGTCGCCGAACAAGGCCTTCAATTTGGCGGCGCTTTCGGTCACTGCCAGCGCCAGAGTTTTTTGATCGATCATGTTTTTTCCTTGTTTTTGTTTTGGTTGACTGCTGGGGCCAAGTGTGAAGGGCCAAAGCTGAACGGGAGCAACTGTTCCAGCGTCCACTGCTGTTGGATGCCAGCCGGGTCGCCGGCGATGACGAGCAGATCGGGCCCGGCAAATTCACGCAGCTTTTGTCGGCAGCCGCCGCAAGGCGTGATCACATCGGGCCCGGGGCCGGTCACCAGCACGGCCACGGCCTGCTTGCCGCCGGCCATCACCATGGCGCCCAGCGCGGTGGCCTCGGCGCAGTTGCCTTGCGGATAAGCGGCGTTCTCGATGTTCGCGCCGACATGGATGCGGCCCTGCTCATCCAGCACCGCCGCCCCCACCGCGTAGTTGGAATAGGGCGAATGGGAGTGCGCGCGGGCGGCCAGCGAGGCGGCCAGCAAGCGCTGTTGCATGTCGGCGGAAATTTTCATGATCAGCGTTCCTTGATGTAGGGCAGGCCCAAAGCCTTGGGCGCGGTGGCTTGGCCGATAAAGCCGGCCAGCAGCACGACGGTGAGCAAATACGGCAGCGCTTGGATCAGCTGCACCGGCACTTCGCCCACACCGGGCAGCACGGCCCCTTGCAAGCGGATGGCCAGCGCGTCCAGAAAACCGAACAGCAGGCAAGCGAACATCGTCGGCAGCGGCTTCCACTTGCCAAAAATCATCGCGGCCAGCGCGATGTAGCCGCGCCCCGCCGTCATGTTCGGCGAGAACGAGGCGTTCTGCGCCAGCACCAGATAGCTGCCGGCCAAGCCGCACAGCAGGCCGTTGATCAGCAAAGCCATGTAGCGCAGCTTGGCCACCGACACGCCGGCCGCATCGACCATGGCCGGGTTCTCGCCCACCGCGCGCAGCCGCAGGCCCGGCTTGGTGCGCTCCAGAAAAAACCACACCGCCGCCACCAGCGCGAAGGCCAGGTAGACCAGCACGTTGTGGCTCAGCAAGCCGTGGCCCAGCACCGCGCCGAACCAGGGGCCCAAGTCGGCCACCGCGCCGCTGGCCTCGCTCCAGGCCGGGATCAGGCCGGTCAAGCGCACATCGGCGGCCACCGGCGGAGTCTGGCCGCCCTGCTTGAACCAGGCAATGCCCAGCACCACGGTCAAGCCGGCTGCCACCATATTGATGGCCACGCCGGACACGACTTGGTCGCCCCGGTGGGTGACGCAGGCAAAGCCGTGCAGCAGCGAGAGCGCACAAGCCACGCCAATCGCCGCCAGCAGACCGAGGCCGGTGGATTGGCTGGCACTGGCGGCGGCGGCGGCCGCAAAAGCGGCGAACAGCATCTTGCCTTCCAGGCCCAGATCAATGACGCCGGAGCGCTCGCAGATCAGGCCGGCCAGCGCGCACAACAGCAACGGGGTGCTGACGCGCAGCGTGGACGCCAGCATCGAGCCGATGAAGATCTCATCCATTGAGCTGCCCTCCCCGCTTGCTTCCCTGCTTGCTTGCCTGCTTGCAAGCGGCGTAAATACGGCCGAACAGCGGTGCGCTGACGGTCGCCATGGCGCCCGCGAACAAGACGATCAAGCCCTGCGCCGTGACCACCATTTCGCGGCTGAAGCCGGGCATCTCGAACGACACCTCGACACCGCCCTGATACAGCACGCCGAACAGCAAAGCCGCCAGCACGATGCCTACGGGGTGGTTGCGCCCCATCAGCGACACGGCGATGCCGGTAAAGCCCGCACCGGCCACAAAGTCCAGCGTCAGCTTGCCCTGCACGCCGGAGATTTCATTGACCGCCACCAACCCGGCCAAGGCGCCGGACAAGCCCATCGCCACCAGCACCTGCAGGCGCGGGTTGATGCCGGCGTAATGGGCGGCACGCGGCGCGCTGCCGACGGCACGCAGCGCAAAACCGGCCCGGCTCTTCCAGATGAACCAGTAGACAAAAACGCAGGCCAGCAGTGCCAGCAGCAAGCTCAGGTTGAGCGGCGAGGACGGCATATTCCAGCCCAGCAGCGCCGCCAGATCGTGCATGCCCGGCATCCGCGCGGCGTCGACAAAGCTGGCACTTTCAACCGACATGCTGGTCTTGGGCCGCAGCCAATTGACCAGCAAATAAACATTCAGGCTGCTGGCCAAAAAGTTGAACATGATGGTGGTGATGACGATGTGGCTGCCCCGCCAAGCCTGCAAATAGGCCGGCACCAGCGCCCACAACATGCCGAACAGCGCGGCGGCCAGCACCAGCAGCGGCAACAGCAGCGCAGCCGGCAACAGCGGCCCCAGGCTCAGCGCCAACAGCCCCAGGCCCAGGCCGCCAAACGTGGCTTGGCCCTCGGCACCGATGTTGAACAAGCCGGCATGGATGGCCACCGCCACGGCCAGGCCGGTGAAGATGAAGGTGGTGGCGTAATACAGCGTGTAGCCGATGCCGCGCGCGCTGCCCAACGCCCCTTGCACCATCAGCGAGAAAGCCTGCGCCGGGCTCTGGCCAATGCCCCAGACAACGAGGCCGGCCACCGCCAAGGCGATGCTCAGGTTCCAGAGCGGCAGCAAGCCGACATCGATCCAGCGCGGCAGGGTCTGGCTTTGTCCCTGACTCATGCAGAGCGCTCCGCGTGTTGAGCTGAAGGCTGTGCTGAAGGATCAAGCACCGCAGGGTCGGCGGGTGCAGCCGTCGTTTGTGCCACGGTTTGTGCCATCAACAATCCCAGCGTTTGTTCGTCGCATGCCTCAATCCCCAATTCGCCGGTGATACGGCCGCCATTCATCACGATGACCCGGTCCGCCAGGGCCAGGATTTCGTCCAACTCGCTGCTGACCAGCAGCACCGCGCAACCGGCATCGCGCAGCAGCCGCAACTGCTGGTGGATGAACTCGATCGCGCCGATGTCCACCCCACGCGTCGGTTGGCCGACCAGCAGCACGGCCGGGGCTTGATCGATCTCGCGCGCCAGGATCAGCTTTTGCTGATTGCCGCCGGAAAATTTGGAACTGCCCAGATTGACGTCGCGCGGCCGCACATCGAAGCGCTCCTGCATCGCGGCCGTCTGCTCGCGCATGCGCGGCTGGTTCATGGCCAGACCCGCCGGGCCGCTGCGGTATTGCGCCTGTTCCTGATAGCCCAGCACGGCGGTTTCCCAGGCCGGAAAGTTCATCACCATGCCGCAGGAATGGCGGTCTTCGGGCACATGGGCCAGCTTCAATTCGCGCGCCAGCTTAGGAAGCAACCAGTGGCCAGCCGCCGCATCGAACTGCTGCTCGCCGAGCTGCAAGCGGCCCGTAGCCGGTACCCGCATGCCGGACAAGACCTCCAGCAGCTCGCTCTGGCCGTTGCCCGACACGCCGGCCACGCCGACGATCTCGCCGGCCTGCAAGCTCAGGCTGATGTCGCTCAGCAGCGCCAGCCCTTTTTTCTCGCCGCGCAGCGACAGGCCCTGCACGGCCAGCCTCGTCGAGGCTGCCGTGGTCGCTTGTGCCGGCGTCGCGACCCGGCCCAGATTGACCTTGCGCCCGACCATGGCCAGCGCCAAGTCTTCGGTGCTGGTGTCGGCGATGGCGCGGGTCTGCACGACCTGGCCGGCCCGCATCACGGTGACCGCATCGCACAGCGCCATCACTTCTTTCAGCTTGTGGGTGATCAGCAGAATCGTCGTACCCAGCGCCCGCAGGCGGCGCAGCGTTTCAAACAATTGCAGCGTTTCCTGCGGCGTCAGCACGGCGGTCGGCTCGTCCAGGATCAAGACCTTGGCCCCCCGATAGAGCGCTTTCAGGATCTCCAGCCGCTGCATATCGCCGACCGGCAGCTCGCTGACCCGCGCATCCAGCCGCACCTGCAGGCCGGTCTCCTGCATCAGCGCCTCCAGCTTGGCGCGCACCTTGCGCGAGGAGGCCGGCAAGAAGAAGCCGGGCTCGGCGCCCAGCATCACGTTGTCCAGGCAGGTCAAGGTGTCCACCAGCATGAAGTGCTGATGCACCATGCCTATGCCCAGTGCAATCGCCTGCTGTGAATTGGCAATCGCTACGCGCTGGCCCTGCATTTCGATATGGCCGGAATCCGCCTGGTAATAGCCATAAAGAATGGCCATCAAGGTGCTCTTGCCCGCGCCGTTTTCACCCACCAAACCATGCACCGTGCCGGGCGCCACCGCAAAGGTGACGCCTCGGTTCGCTTGCACCGCGCCAAAGCGCTTGGAGATGTCGCACAGCCGGAAGGCGGCGGGCACTGCTGTGCCCTGTACTGCTGCTGTCATGCTGTTGCTACTCAATCGCTCAGAGAACTCGCCTAATCAGTTGGCCCGCAAGGAGGAACATTTTCCATCTGCCATGTAATCCGCCACCAAGATCTTGCCGGAGATGATGTCGGCTTTGATCGCGTCGACTTTGGCTTTCAGGGCGGGGGAGACCAACTTGGCGTTGTACTGGTCGAGGGCGTAATCGACGCCGTCGTCCTTCAGGCCCAAGCTGCTGAGGCCGGGCTTCCAGGTTTTGAGCACGTTGTAGACGGCCACATCGACCTTCTTGACCATCGAGGTCAGCATCGTGCCGGGCTGCAAATGGTTTTGGTTGCTGTCCACACCGATGGCCAGCTTGCCGGCGTCCTTGGCGGCTTGGTAGACGCCGGAGCCGGTGCCGCCGGCAGCGGCAAACACCACGTCCGAGCCTTTGGCAAACTGGGCCTTGGCCAGCTCGCTGCCCCGGGTCGGGTCGTTCCAGGCGGAAGACGTCGTGCCGGTCATGTTGGAGAACACCTCGGCCTTCGGGTTGGTGGCCTTGGCCCCTTGTTCGTAGCCGCACTGGAATTTGCGGATCAAGGGGATGTCCATGCCGCCGACGAAGCTGACCTTGCCGGTCTTGCTGGCCAGCACCGCCATCGCGCCGACCAAGTAGCTGCCTTCGTGCTCCTTGAACAACAGCGACTGCACATTCGGCAGGTTCACCACGCCGTCAATGATGGCGAACTGCGTCTTGGGGAAGTCCTTGGCCACCTGCTCCAGCGCCGACGCTTGGGCAAAGCCGACGCTGATGATGGGGCTGGCACCGCGCTCGGCCATGCGGCGCAGCGCTTGCACGCGCTGGGTGTCGTTGCTGATCTCGAACTCGAGGTAGGGCTTGCCGGTCTCTTGCTTCCAACGCTCGATGCCGCGGTAGGCCGATTCGTTGAAGGATTTATCGAATTTGCCGCCCATGTCGAACACGATGGCGGGCTGGCTTTGCGCCAGGGCCGACAGCCCGGTGGCGGTCAGGGCGAGCAGCACGGCAGCACGGACAAGCGAAGGGATAGCTGGCTTCATGTGTGGGATCAGTGGCTGGTTGAAAAGGAATTGGGCTGAATCATCCGACAGTTCGGTCACTGCGCTGCCGACACCGCCCAAATAGGCGTCGGCCGCGCGATGCAGAATTGTAAGAAAACTCCGCCCTTGCGCAGCCTAAGGTTAACGCTAAACGTTTGCGAGCCTGATTTCATGTAGATAAATCGATGTTTTTATGATTTTTCGGGAATTTCACGTGGACCGTATGGTGCCGCGATTCGGCGTTTTGGGACGCTTTGTGGGCCACGCGCCGCGCGTCGAATCCGCCTGCAACAGGCATAGCAATTGGCATGCCATCAGGTTTGACACAGCCACTGCCGACCGAAAACCCCGCCACTCAAAGGATGCCTTGCGCACAATACAATGCGAATCATTCTTGATTGCAATCAAGTCGTGAATTTCGTGCAAAGTGTGT
>CANFYD010000128.1 GCA_947450745.1 Burkholderiales bacterium | reverse complement strand
GGCGCCCGCAAGGCCGCTGGGTCGAGGCCGTTGCTCAGTTGTCCGTTGCTCAATTGGCGGCCCAGTTGCTGCTCATAAACCACGCCCAGGATGACCGCCAGCACGGTGATCAGTGACACCGCCACCAGCAGGTAATGCGCCATGCGGACATTGATGCGGCGCGACCACTGCCCGGGCAGCAGCCGAGCCAGCACGGCGCTGACCTGCTCGGTGCTGCGTGAGTTGGTCTTGCAACTGTCGTGGCAGCGCGACTCCAGCGTGCAGCACAGCGAGCAGATCGGCGCGCCATAAGCCGGGCACCAGGCCATGTCCTCGGACTCGAACGGCAGGGTGCAGACGGAGCAGGTGACCGACTCACCCGGCAGCCAGCGCGGCCTGTCGTGGCGTGCCAGATAGAAGCGGCCTTTGGTCCACCAAGCCAGCAAGGGTGAGACCGCCATCGACGCAAACAGGGCGATGAAGGGCGCATAAGCCTTGGCCATAACGCCGAACAGGCCGGCATAGGCCAGCACGGCCAGCGTGGCGGCGCTCAACATCGCGCCGAGCCCGACCGGGTTGATGTCATAGAGGTAGGCGCGGCGGAACTCGATGTGCTTGGGGCTCAAGCCCAGCGGCTTATTGATGACCAGGTCGGCCACCAGCGCACCGACCCAGGCGATGGCGACGTTGCTGTAGATGGCCAGCACGCGCTCCAGCGCTTCAAACACGCCCAGCGACATCAGCAGCACGGCGATGGCGACGTTGAACACCAGCCAGACCACGCGGCCCGGGTGGCTGTGGGTCAGCCGGGCGAAGAAGTTGGACCAGGCCAGCGAGCCGGCATAGGCATTGGTCAGGTTGATCTTGATTTGCGACACCGCGACGAACAGCACGGTGGCGGCCAGCACCCAGCCGGGGGAATCGAACACATAGCCAAAACCGGCCAGATACATCGAGGTGGGTTCGACCGCTTTTTCCGCCGGCTGCTGTTGTTGCAACACTAGAAAGGCCAGAAACGCACCGCAGACCATCTTGAACATGCCGGGGATGATCCAGCCCGGCCCGGCCAGCAGCACGGCGGCCCACCAGCGGCGGCTACTTTGCGGCGTTTTTTCGGGCAGAAAGCGCAAGTAATCGACCTGCTCGCCGATCTGCACCACCAGCGAAAACACCACCGCGCAGGCGGAGCCGAACATCAGCCCGTCAAAGCCGGCGCTGCCCGAGACCCGCCCGCTGAGCGTGGTGAATTCGGCGAAGCGCTGCGGCTCCTTCCAGGCCACGCAGGCGAAGGGCAGGATGAACAAAATGGCCCAGATCGGCTGTGACCACATTTGCAACCGCGAAATCAGCGTGATGCCGTACATCACCAGGGGCACGATGCCCAGCGAGGCGAGCAAATAGCAGGACAGCAGCGGCCAGCCGGACGCCATCTGTATCGCCAGCGCCAGGATGGCGGCCTCCAGCGCAAAGAAGATGAAGGTGAAGCTGGCGTAGACCAGCGAGGTGACGGTGGAGCCGAGGTAGCCAAAGCCGGCACCCCGGGTCAGCAAGTCCATGTCGAGCCCGTACTTGGCGGCGTAATAGCTGATCGGCAGGCCGGTAAGGAAGATGATCAGCCCGACCACCAGAATCGCCCACAGCGCGTTCGAAAACCCGTAGCTGACGGCAATGGTGCCGCCGATCGCCTCCAGCACCAGGAAGGACGTGGCTCCCAGCGCGGTGTTGGCCACCCGCCATTCGCTCCATTTGCGAAAACTGCGCGGCGTGTAGCGCAGCGCGTAGTCCTCCAGCGTCTCGTTGGCGACCCAACTGTTGTAGTCCCTGCGGATGTGAAAGATCTTCTGCGGAGAGGGCGGCAAATTGGAGCCTTGGAGGTGGATGGAGTGTTGGGGCTTATGCCAGCAAGAAGCGCTCCCGGTTGACGCGCTGCGGCGCTTCGCCCGTTCATTCGTAGGGCGGGTCGAGACCCGCAGGCTTTTTCGTCGCCCACCGATGAAACGCAAAGCTCGCGGGTCTCGACCCGCCCTACGTGGCTGCGGCGGTGCTCGTCGGTTGGGTTGCAAGGCAAATTTTGAGCCGGGCTGGATTCTGACCGCTGCGGCCTGCGCACGTACTGCGTCAAATGACGTATTCGGTTTACGCACCGGCTCTCCTATCGTTCAACCCATGCCGCAAGCACCACAACAGCAGCTCCTCACCGGGTGTGCCGCAGTCGAAGGCCTCGATTGCTCTGCTGTGGTGCACGACGCCCTGTTTTGACAACCCAAGGAGAACCGAATGTCGTCCAAGTCCGATGCTTTGCTCAAATCTGCCCAGCGCCGCCGGCTGCTGCAAGGCGTGGCCTCACTGCCTGCCGTGGGATTGGCCGGCTTGCCCCTGATGTCCTGGGCCGCTGCGCCCACCACCGCGCAGGTCAACACGACCAAATTGGCCATCACCGACACCGAAGTCACCGTCGGGCAGTTGCACTCGTCCACCGGCACGATGGCCATTTCTGAAACCGGCTCTATCCAGGCCGAGCAGTTGGCGATCGACCAGATCAACGCGATGGGCGGCATCTTGGGCCGCAAGATCAAGGTCATCAAGGAAGACGGTGCGTCCGACTGGCCCACCTTTGCCGAGAAGTCCAAGAAGCTGCTGATCAACGACCGCTGCGCCGCCGTCTTCGGTTGCTGGACTTCGGCCTCGCGCAAGGCCGTGTTGCCGGTGTTCGAGAAGGAAAACGGTCTGCTGTACTACCCGACGTTCTACGAAGGTCTGGAGCAAAGCAAGAACGTGATCTATACCGGGCAAGAAGCCACGCAGCAGATTCTGTACAGCCTGGAATGGGCCAAGAACGAGAAGAAAGCCAAGACCTTCTTCTTGATCGGTTCGGACTACATCTGGCCGCGCACCTCGATGAAGATTGCCCGCAAGCACATCGAGAATTTCCAGAAGGGCAAGGTCGTCGGCGAGGAGTATTACCCGCTGGGCAGCACCAACTTCGGCTCGCTGATGAACAAGATCAAGCTGCAAAAGCCTGATTGCATTTATGTGGCGGTGGTCGGCGGCTCCAACGTGGCGTTCTACAAGGCGATGAAGGCGGCCGGCATCACCGGTGCCAAGCAATTGCTGGTGACGTTGTCGGTGACCGAAGACGAAATGACCGGTGTGGGCGGCGAGAACTTTGCCGGCTTCTACTCGTCGATGAAGTACTTCCAGTCGCTCGACAACGAGAACAACAAGAAGTTCGTGGCCGCCTTCAAGGCCAAGTACGGCAAGGATTCTGTCATCGGCGACGTGACGCAAGCCGGCTACCTGGGCCCCTGGTTGTGGAAGGCGGCGGTCGAGAAGGCCGGCAGCTTCGACGTCGACAAGGTGGTGGTCGCCAGCGAGTCGGGCATCGAGCTGAAGCAGGCACCGGAAGGCTACGTCAAGCTCGACGCCAACCACCATTTGTGGAGCAAGTCGCGCATCGCCATGGGCATGCCGGACGGCACGTTCAAGGTGGTGTCGGAGTCGCCGGAGTTGATCAAGCCCGATCCGTTCCCCAAGGGTTACCAGTGATACGTCACAAGTAATCAGTTCCCGTAGGGCGGGTCTGGACCCGCGAGCGATTCCGGCGGGTTGTGACGAAGCAAAGCCAAGAGGTCCTCGTCAAAAACGGGTGCCACAACCGGCCTCACGCGGGTCATGACCCGCCCTACGAATGCCGGGGCAACAAATGCAGAGCGCCGGACCAGCCGTTTCTCCGGTCACATCCTGTCTTACCTGAGCGAATCGATCATGAATTTTTCCGAGTTGATGAACATCGGCCTGATGCAGGGCTTTGCCGGCCTGAGCCTGTTTGCCGTGCTGTTGCTGATGGGCCTGGGGCTGGCCATCATCTTTGGGCAGATGGGGGTCATCAACATGGCTCACGGCGAGTTCATGACGATTGGCGCTTATACGATTTACCTCGGTTCGACGCTGGCTGAAAAGCACGCGCCGCACTGGCTGCCGTTCTACTTTCCGCTGGCGATCGTGCTGGCCTTCGGCTTTGCCTTCATCGCCGGTTGGTTGGTGGAGTGGGCCTTGATCCGCCACTTGTACAAACGCCCGCTCGACACGCTGCTGGCGACCTGGGGCGTCAGCCTGGCGCTGCAGCAATCATTCCGCACCTTTATCGGACCGAAGGAAGTCAGCCCCACGCTGCCCGACTGGCTACTGGGCTCCTGGGCACCGTCACCGGGGCTGGACATTCCGATCAACGGCATGTTCGTGCTGGGCTTGACCACGGTGGTGACCTGCGGTGTGCTGATTGCGCTGGCGAAAAGCCGCTGGGGCTTGCGCGTGCGGGCCACGGTCAGCAACCGGATGATGGCCAACGCCATCGGCATCGACACCAAAAAGACCGATCGCTTGACCTTTGCCATCGGCTGCGGCATTGCCGGCATGGCCGGTGCCGCCTTCACCACCATCGGCTCGACCGGGCCGACCTCGGGCTCGCTTTACATCGTCGATTCCTTCCTGGTCGTCACCTTCGGCGGCGCGGCCAGCTTGCTGGGCACGGTGGTGTCGGCCTTCGGCATCGCGCAGACGCAGTCGATCACCGAATTTTTCATGAGCGGCTCGAACGCCAAGGTGTTGACGCTGTCCCTGATCGTGATCGTTTTGATGATTCGCCCGCAAGGTCTGTTTGCCAGCAAGGTCCGGCGCTAAGCCGGATGAACCAAGGAGACTTGCGATGACTACTTTCAAAGACCTGATCAAACGTTACCAACTCGCCAGCGTGTTGCTGCTGACGGTGTTGCTGGCGGTGGTGCTGCCGCTGGCGCTGGATATCTTTCGCCTCAACCTGGTCGGCAAATACCTGACCTACGCCTTTGTGGCCATCGGCCTCGTGATGGTGTGGGGTTACGGCGGCGTGTTGAGCTTGGGGCAGGGCGTGTTTTTTGGCCTGGGCGGCTACGCGATGGCGATGTTTTTGAAGCTGGAAGCGTCCGACCCGATTGCCACCAAGATCCAGTCCACGCCCGGCATTCCGGACTTCATGGACTGGAACCAACTGACCGAATTGCCGATGTTGTGGCTGCCGTTCAAGTCGCTGTCGTTCTCGATCTTTGCGGTGGTGGCGGTGCCGATGCTGCTGGCCTGGATCGTCAGCTTTGCGATGTTCAAGCGGCGCGTTGGCGGCGTCTACTTCGCCATCATCACGCAGGCCGTGGCGCTGATCGTCACCGTGCTGATCATCGGGCAGCAGGGCTACACCGGCGGCGTCAACGGCATGACCGATCTGAAGACCGTGCTCGGTTGGGACACGCGCACCGATTCGGCCAAATACATCCTCTACTACCTTTGCGTGGCGCTGCTGATTGCCGGCATTCTGCTGTGCCGCTGGATACAGATCGGCAAGGCCGGCACGCTGCTGCTGGCGATGCGCGACAAGGAAGACCGGGTGCGCTTCTCCGGCTATGACGTGGCCAACTTCCGCATCTTCGTGTTTTGCCTGGCGGCCGGGCTGTCGGGCATCGGCGGTGCCTTGTTCTCGCTCCAGGTCGGCTTCATGTCGCCCAGCTTTGTCGGCATCGTGCCGTCGATTGAAATGGTGATTTACGCCGCCGTTGGTGGGCGCATGAGCTTGGTTGGCGCGGTCTACGGCACCTTGCTGGTGAACGCCGGCAAGACCTTCTTCTCGGAGAGCTTCCCCGACCTGTGGCTGTTCCTGATGGCCGGCCTGTTCATCGGCGTGACGATGGCCTTCCCGATGGGTTTGGCGGGTTTGTGGGAAAGCCACGTCGTGCCGTGGTGGCAGCGTCGGCGCGCGCCCAAAGCCGATGTCGACGTATCGAACAAGGCGGCGACCGAGCCGGGTGCTGCGCCCCCCACCGACCACCCGAAGCTGCCGGCCGGCATTCACGGCCAGCAGGCTTGACCGAGGACCTACTCAATGAGCAACACTGACTTTGCCCTGGCCGTCGAAGATCTGACGGTGTCCTTTGACGGTTTCAAGGCCATCGACGCCCTGACGCTGTATGTCGACAAGAACGAGCTGCGCGTCATCATCGGCCCCAACGGCGCAGGCAAGACCACGCTGCTGGACCTGATCTGCGGCAAGACCAAGGCCGGCAGCGGCAGCATCAAGTTCAAGAACACCGAGCTGACCGGCATGGCCGAGTACAAGCGCGTGCGCCTAGGCATCGGCCGCAAGTTCCAGACGCCGTCGATCTACGAAAACCTCAGCGTGTTCCAGAACCTGGAGGTGTCCTACCCCAAGGGCCGCTCGGTGCTGGGCGCGCTGACCTTCAAGTGCACCGATGAAATCCGCACGCGCGTGCGGCTGGTGGCCGAGGACATCCACTTGGCGGACAAGCTCGATTCCGAGGCCGGTCTGCTCAGCCACGGGCAGAAGCAGTGGCTGGAGATCGGCATGCTGTTGATGCAAGACCCCGAGCTGCTGCTGCTGGACGAGCCGATTGCCGGCATGAGCGCGCGGGAACGCGAGATGACGGCCGAGTTGCTGCAGCGCATTTGCCAGAACCGCGCGGTCATCGTGATCGAGCACGACATGGACTTCGTCAAACAGATCGCCCACAAGGTCACCGTCATGCACCAGGGCAAGATCATTGCCGAAGGCTCGATGGCCTCGGTGCAGAACGACCCCCGCGTCATCGACGTTTACCTCGGTCATTGAGGTTTACCTCGGCCATTGAAGGAGCTACTCAGATGCTGAGCGTGAAAGACCTATGCGTCGCCTACGGGCAGAGCGTTGCCCTGCACGGCATTTCGTTCGAGGCCGCCAACAAGGAAACCGTCGCCATCATGGGCCGCAACGGCATGGGCAAGACCACGCTGTTCAAGAGCTTGATGGGCGTGCTGCCGACCAAGAGCGGCGCGGTCAGCGTGGCCGGCCAGGACATCACCCGCGACGAGAGCTTTCGGCGCGTCGCCAAGGGCATTGCCTATGTGCCGCAGGGCCGCATGATCTTCCCGACCCTGACGGTCGAGGAGAACATTCAGACCGGGCTGGAGAACTCCAAGACGCGCCGCATCCCCGAGGAAATCTACGCGCTGTTCCCGGTGCTGTGGGACATGCGCAGCCGCAAGGGAGGCAACCTGTCCGGCGGGCAGCAGCAGCAACTGGCCATCGCACGCGCCCTGGTCACCGAACCCCGCGTGCTGCTGCTGGACGAGCCGACCGAGGGCATACAGCCGTCCATCATCAAAGACATCGCCCGGGCCTTGAACGAGATTCGCAAGATGCGCGACATCACCATCATCGTCAGCGAACAGGTGCTGAGCTTTGCGCTGGACGTGGCGGACCGCCTGTTTGTCATCGAGGGCGGCCGGCTGGTGCATGAAACCCGGCGCGCCGACACCGACGTGGCTCACATCAAGCAGTACCTGTCTGTTTAAGCGGGATTCCATCTGCGCACTGCTTCCCTTTGAACCCGCTTTCACCCTGAAACCCTTCGAGGAGTTAAACCATGGCCGAGACACTGATTTCCGTTGACCTGAGCAAGTCCCCGCTCGAGAACGAAAACATCCACAACCGCTGGCACCCGGATATTCCGATGGCGGCTTGGGTGAACCCGGGCGATGACTTCATCCTTGAAACCTTCGACTGGACCGGCGGCTTCATCAAGAACAACGATTCGGCCGATGACGTGCGCGACATCGACCTGTCCACCGTGCATTACCTGTCCGGCCCGGTCGGCGTCAAAGGTGCGGAGCCGGGCGACTTGCTGGTGGTCGACCTGCTCGACATCGGTGCCAAGCAAGAAAGCCAGTGGGGCTTCAACGGCTTTTTCAGCAAGAAGAACGGCGGCGGTTTCCTGACCGAGCATTTCCCGCAGGCGCAAAAGTCGATCTGGGACTTTCACGGCATGTTCACCAGCTCGCGCCACGTGCCGGGCGTGCAGTACGCCGGCTTGATCCACCCCGGCTTGATCGGCTGCCTGCCGGACCCGAAGATGTTGTCGCTGTGGAACCAGCGCGAACAGCAATTGATCGACACCGACCCGACCGGCAACCTGGCCAACCCGCCCTTTGCCGGCACCGCCCACATGGGCCGGTTGACCGGTGAGGCCAAGGCCAAGGCAGCGGCCGAAGGCGCGCGCACCGTGCCGCCGCGCGAGCATGGCGGCAACTGCGACATCAAGGATCTGTCGCGCGGGGCCAAGGTGTTTTTCCCGGTGTATGTCGACGGGGCCGGCTTGAGCGTGGGGGATTTGCACTTCAGCCAGGGCGACGGCGAAATCACTTTTTGCGGCGCGATCGAGATGGCCGGCTGGGTGCATATGCGCGTCACGCTGATCAAGGGCGGCATGGCCAAGTACGGCATCAAGAACCCGATTTTCAAGCCCAGCCCGATCACGCCGCACTACAACGACTACCTGATCTTTGAGGGCATCTCGGTCGACGAGAGCGGCAAGCAGTACTACCTCGACGTCAATGTGGCCTACCGTCAGGCCTGCTTGAACGCGATCGAGTATTTGAAGAAGTTCGGCTACTCCGGCGCGCAGGCTTATTCGATCTTGGGCACCGCACCGGTGCAGGGCCACATCAGCGGCGTCGTCGATGTACCGAATGCCTGCGCCACGCTGTGGCTGCCGACGCAGATCTTCGACTTCGACATCAACCCGAATGCCGCCGGGCCGATCCGCCACCTCGACGGTTCGGTGGTGATGCCCTTGTCGCCCGACCTGATCTGAACTGGAGCCGCAGCATGCCCACCTACGACTATGACTGCTCGGGTTGCGGCGGCTTTGACGCCGTGCGGCCCCCGGCGGACCGCAACGAGCCGGCCCTTTGCCCCGATTGCGGGGCCGGCTCGCCAGGTGTCTTTGCCACTGCCCCGCGCTTGGCCTTGCTGACCAGCAGCACACG
>CANFYD010000127.1 GCA_947450745.1 Burkholderiales bacterium | reverse complement strand
GATGCTGGAACAGTCGGTGCAGGCGAACTTCTGGGGCACAGCGTCCTGGGCGATTCCGGTGCTGGCGACGCTGGGCGGGTTGTTCTCGGTGGCTTATTCGCTGCGCTTGGTGCACGACGTGTTCTTCAACGGGCCGTCGCGTGATGTGCCCAATTTGCATCCACACGAGCCGCCGCTCGGCATGAAGTTGCCGGTGGCGCTGCTGGTGGCGATCTGCCTGCTGATCGGTTTGCTGCCGATGTGGACGGCCGGCCCGCTGGTGCAACTGGCCGCCAGCGCGATGCTGGGCATGCCGGCACCGCCGTTTCAATTGGCGCTCTGGCACGGCGTGAACCTGCCGCTGTTGATGAGCGTGCTGGCGGTGGCCGGTGGTGCGGCCTTCTACATCGCGCTGCAAGCCGGTGGGCGCTTGCACCGCTATATGCCGGGGCCGCGCAGCGCCAAGGCGCTGTTCCATGCGCTGTTCGACCGCTTGTTTGCCGGCGCCGGGCGCTTCACCCGCAGCTTGGAGAACGGCTCTCTGCAACGCTATGCGGCCTGGATGGTGGCACTGGCGATAGGCCTGGCGGCTTGGCCGATGTGGCAGCACAGCAGCTTGAACGGCGGGATCGTTGGTGGTTTCAGTGGCGGCCTAGGCGGCCTCGGTGGCGGGATGAGCACGGGCGAGCGCGAACTGCTGGCCGCGCCGCCGCTGGCGGTGGGTGTCTGGGTGCTGTTGATCTTGCTGGGCGCGGCGGCCGTGGTGATGCAGCGCCAGCGCTTTGTGGCGGTGGTGCTGGTCGGCGGCGTCGGGCTGGTGTGTTCGCTGGCGTTTCTGGCCTTGTCCGCACCGGACTTGGCCTTGACGCAGTTGTCGGTCGATGTGGTGTCCACCGCGCTGCTGTTGATGGGCCTGGCCTTGTTGCCGCAGGTCAGCCCGATCGAGTCAAGTCGGCTGCGGCGTGGCCGCGATGCGCTGCTGGCGCTGGCCGGTGGTGGCGGCATGAGCTGGCTGACCTGGCTGATGCTGACCCGCAACCATGATTCGATCTCGTGGTACTTCCTGGAGAAGGCGCTGCCGGTGGGCGGCGGCACCAATGTGGTCAACGTCATCCTGGTCGACTTCCGCGGCTACGACACCTTTGGCGAGATCACTGTGCTGGGCATTGCCGCCGTCGGTGTGCTGGCCCTGCTGGACGGCATGCGGGTGACGCGGCCCAGTGCGGACCCGGCTGGCCGGCCCTGGAGCTACAGCCGCGAGCCGCTGATGTTGCGGGTCGTCGCCCGCTTGGTGCTGCCGCTGGCCCTGCTGCTGTCGGCCTATATTTTCTGGCGTGGCCACAACTTGCCCGGTGGCGGTTTCATCGCCGGCCTGGTGACCGGCGTGGCGCTGGTGCTGCAATACATGGCGAACGGGCAGCAGCGGGCCGAAAACATTCTGCATGCCGGTGGCGGGCGGCGCTATGTGCGCTGGATAGGCTCAGGGCTGGCGATTGCGTGGCTGACCGGCGCGGGCGCTTTCCTGTTCGGCAGCCCTTTCCTGACCAGCGCGCACGGCAACCCGATCGTGCCTTGGCTGGGCGAGTTGCCGCTGGCGACGGCGGCGCTGTTCGACTTGGGGGTCTATATCACGGTGGTCGGTGCCACGCTGTTGATGTTGTCGGTGCTGGGCTCGGCCAGCAAGGAGCGTGGCCGAACGGCGGGCTCGCCCGCTGATCCCGCCGTTCCCACAGTTCCGCGTGCTGCAAAGCTGAGGGTCGGCGCATGACTATTTCGATGGAATTTTTGCTCGCCACTGGCATTGGCTGGGTCACCGCTTGCGGCATTTATCTGCTGCTGCGCGGCCGCAGCTTCTCGGTGGTGCTGGGCTTGAGCCTGATCGGGTATGCGGTCAACGTGTTCATTTTTGCGATGGGCCGGCTGTGGAGCGCCGCGCCGCCGATCCTCGGGCAGGGGCAGGCGGTGGTGGCCGACCCGCTGCCACAAGCGCTGGTGCTGACGGCCATCGTGATCGGCTTTGCCACCACCGGCTTTGTGATCGAGCTGGCGCTGCGCAGCCGGCATGAGAACGGCAGTGACCAAGTGGATGGCAAGTTGGACGGCAATTTGAAAGATAAAGCGGGCCGCCAGACGAAGTCATCCAAGGCGAACAAGGCCAGCCAGGGCGGTGCGCGATGAGCTCACTCATTCAAATATTCCATCAACATCTGGCCGTTTTGCCGGTGCTGCTGCCCGCGCTGACCGGCATTTTGCTGCTGTTGCTGGGCGACCATGGCGGCGACGCGCACGGCGGGCACGGTCACCACAAGCTGCTCTGGGCGCGGCGCTTGGTGCTGGTTTCGACCGCGCTGGGGCTGGCCATTGCGGTGGCTTTGCTGCTGCGCGCTGCCGAAGGCGAGCTGATCACCTACCGCCTGGGCGACTGGCCGGCCCCGTTCGGCATCATTTTGTTGGTCGACCGGCTGGGCGCCATGATGTTGGTGCTGGGTGCCTGCGTGGCGCTGCCGGTGCTCTGGTATGCCAGCGGCGGTTGGGACGCGCATGGGCGCTACTTCCACGCGATGTTCCAGTTCCAGTTGATGGGGATATACGGTGCCTTCGTGACTGGCGACCTGTTCAATCTGTTCGTCTTCTTCGAGGTCTTGCTGGTTGCGTCCTATGTGCTGATGGTGCATGGGCAGGGCGCTGAACGCTTTCGGGTCGGCCTGCACTATGTGGTGCTGAACCTGGCCGCATCTGCGTTGTTCCTGATCGGTGTGGCCCTGATTTATGCCAAAACCGGCACGCTGAACATGGCCGATCTGGCGCTGCGGGTGGCGCAAGTGCCGGCGTCCGAAGCGGCGGTAGTGCAAGCGGCCGGCTTGCTGCTGTTGGTGGTGTTCGGCTTCAAGGCCGCGCTGATGCCGCTGTCGATGTGGTTGCCGTCCACTTACGCGGCGGCCAGCCCGCCGGTGGCGGCGCTGTTTGCCATCATGACCAAGGTCGGTGTTTACGCCATCGTGCGGGTGCACGGGGTGATCTTTGGCGACAGCGGCGGGGCCACGGCGCTGGCGGTGGAACCGGTGTTGTTGCCGCTGGCCTTGCTGAGCAGCGTGGTCGCGGTGCTGGGGGCTCTGGCCGCCAAGACCTTGACGCGTTTGATCGCTTGGCTGACGGTAGCCTCGGTCGGCACGGTGTTGGTGGGCCTGGGGCTGTACAGCCCGGCGGCCTGGGGTGCGGCCTTCTTCTACATGATCAACAGCACGCTGGTGATCGCGGCGCTGTTCTTGCTGGCCGAGCTGGTGGCGGCTCAGCGCGGCGAGGCGGAGGGGCAATTGCGGCCCGCCTCGGCCGTCAGCCAGCCGGTCTTGCTCGGTTTGATGACGTTGCTGGCGGCCGCTTCGCTGGCCGGGCTGTCGCCGTTGTCGGGCTTTATCGGCAAGTTGATGCTTTTGCAAGCGTCGGCCGGCCATGCGTGGGGCCTGGCGGTCTGGGCGGTGGTGCTGGTGGTCGGCTTCTTCACCCTGGTGGGCTTGGCGCGAGCCGGCAGCATTCTGTTCTGGCATGTGCGCCCTGGTCTGCCGAACGAAGCTGCGTCCGGCAGCAGTCCCAAGCTGGTGCTGGCCACCTGCTCTTTGCTCGCGGCCAGTGTCTGGGTCAGCGTGGCGGCCGCGCCGATTCAGCGTTACACCGCTGCCACCGCGCTGCAATTGACCGACCGTGCCGCCTATGCCGAAGCGGCTTTGGCCGAGCAGGGCGGGGCTGCGGCGCAAACCACCCGGCCTTATCGGCAGGAACAGAAGGAGGTGCGCTGATGAAGAAAGCTGCAAAGAAGTTGTCGCCGCAGCCTGCGGTACAGCTGTCGCCAGGGTCAGCAAAAGAGGCTGTGCCGAAGGCAGCTCAACTCCCCCAGCCGCGTCACCGCTGGCTCTCACACCCGCTGTTGTCGCTGCTGCTGGCTGCGGTCTGGCTGCTGTTGCAGCAAAGCCTGGCCTTGCCGCAACTGCTGGCAGCGGCCGTGCTCGGCTTGCTGGTGCCGCGCCTGATTCAAGGGTTTCTGGGCCCGTCGGTGCGCTTGCGTCGGCCTGGCCTGGCGCTGCGTTTTGCCTGCATCGTGCTGTGGGACATCGTCGTGTCCAACCTGGTGGTGGCGCGCTTGGTGCTGTGGCCGATGGCGCGGCCGCAGCCGGCCTGGGTGCGGGTGCCGCTGGTGCTGCGCCAGCCGGGGGCCATCACGCTGCTGGCCACCATCATCACCACGACGCCGGGCACGGTGTCCTGTGTGGTGGACGACGACGCCCATGAAATTCTGGTCCACGCGCTCGATTGCCAAGACCCGACCGCGATGGCGGCGCAGATCAAAGCGCGCTACGAGCAGCCCTTGCTGGAGATATTCGGATGAACAGCCTTCCTTTGCTGGCTTGGGCGCTGGACTTTGCTACCGCAGCCGTCGGCTTGGCCCTGCTGCTGTGCGGCTGGCGCTTGCTGCGCGGCCCGACCGCACCCGACCGCGTGCTGGCGCTGGACACGATGTACATCAACGTGGCGGCCCTGGTGGTGTTGCTGGGGATTCGCTACCGCAGCGACCTGCTGTTCGAGGCCGCGTTGCTGATCGCGCTGCTCGGTTTTGCCTCGACGGTGGCGCTGGCGCGCTACTTGAGTCGCGGGGATGTGATGGAGTGATGGAGCGAACAACATGGAAATGAGTTTCAACGAGGTCCACTGGGTCGTGCAGGCGCTGATCGCCGCGCTGTTGGTGATTGGCGGCGTGTTTGCCCTGGTCGGTGCGATCGGCATGCTGCGTTTCCCCGACTTTTTCATGCGCCTGCATGGGCCCACCAAGGCCACGACGCTGGGTGTTGGCGGCGTCTTGCTGGCCAGCTTGCTGCTGCACTGGGTGCAGGGTCAGCACGGCCTGCATGAGCTGTTGATCACGCTGTTTCTGTTCGTGACCGCGCCGGTCTCGGCCAACTTGCTGGCCAAGGCGGCGCTGCACTTGCGGGTGCCGTCGACGGCCAAGGCGCCAGCCGATCAGCCTAAGCCTTAATGGGCTTGGGCTTGGGCTGGGGCTGGGGCTAGAACGGCACCGGCTGGCTCAGTGGGCTGTCGGCCCTGCGCCGCCATCGCTGGCTTTGCCGGGCCGCTTCAGCACCGACACCACCAGCGTGACGATCGTCAGCGGCAGCACAAAGCCCAGCATCGCGCCGCTGAAGGCCGGCAGCGCCGCGTGGTCTTGCGTGCGCAGGATCAGGTAGGCGGTGTAGGCCACGTAATAGCCGAGGAAGACGGCGCCCTCCCAGCGCGCGATGGCGCGCCCGCTCAGCATCACCGGCAAGCAGGCCAGCGCCACCGCCAACATCACCCACAGGTCGAAGTTCAACACCGACGCGGCCACCGGCACGCCGGCCGGTGCCAGCACGGCGGTGGCACCCAGGCAACCGAGGATGTTGAAGATGTTGCTGCCGACCACATTGCCGATGGCGATGTCGCGCTGGCCGCGCAGCGCCGCCATGATGGAGGTGGCCACCTCGGGCATCGAGGTGCCGGCCGCCACGATGGTCAGACCAATCACCAGGTCACTGACGCCCAGCGTTTGCGCCACGCTGACGGCTGCTTCAACCAGCCAGCCGGAGCCCACGATCAGCAGGCCCAGGCCCGCCAGGATCAGCAGCAGTTGCACCGTCCAATGTCGGTCCCAGCGCGAGGCCGTCGGTTCGGTGGCCAGTTCGGCGGGCTCGGACTGTGCTTCGCGGCGAGACTGAATCACCAGAAAGCCGGTGTAGGCCATTACCAGCAGCACAAGCAAAAGGCCGTCCGTGCGGCTCAAACTGCCGTCCAGCGCCAAGGCCAACAGCAGCAGCGAGGCCCCGATCATCACCGGCACTTCCTGCCGTATCACTTGGGAATGCACGACCAGCGGCACGATCAGGGCCGAGATGCCGAGGATGAAGAGCACGTTGAAGATGTTGCTGCCCACCACATTGCCGATGGCGAGGTCGGGTCGGCCGTCCAGCGCCGCACCGATGGCCACCGCCATCTCCGGCGCGCTGGTGCCGATCGACACCACCGTCAGGCCCACGACCAGCGGCGAGATACCGGCCGACAAGGCCAGTTTGCCGGCCCCGCGCACCAGCAGTTCGGCACCCGCCACCAGGGCCAGCAGGCCGATCAGGAACAAACCGAAGTTTTGCATCTAGGTCAGCCTAGATTCAGTGCTTGCCGTGATCCGCAGGGGCGGCCAGCAGGCGGTCGGTGTAGGCAATCGCCAACGCCGAGAACAGGAAGGCGATATGGATGATGGTCTGCCACATCAGCGTCTTCTCGGAATAGTTGTCTGCGTTGATGAAGGTCTTGAGCAGGTGGATGGACGAGATGCCGATGATGGCCGTGGCCAGCTTGACCTTCAACACCGACGCGTTGACGTGGCTGAGCCATTCGGGCTGATCCGGGTGGTCTTCCAGGCCCATGCGGGAGACGAAGGTTTCGTAGCCGCCGATGATCACCATGATCAGCAGGTTGGAGATCATCACCACGTCGATCAAGCCCAGCACGACCAGCATCAAGATGGTCTCGTTCAACTTGGTGGGCGCCAAATCGCCCTTGTAGCCAATGCTGTTGACCAGGATGTCGAGCGCCACGGTGTTACCGAAAGCGGCTTCGATCAGATGCACCAGTTCGGTCCAGAACTGGAACACATAGACGCCTTGCGCCAGGATCAGGCCCAAGTACAGCGGCAGTTGCAGCCAACGGCTGGCAAAAATCAGATTGGGCAGGGCGCGCATCGGGCGCTTGAGCTGGTTCATAGTGTTCTCAGTGGTGTCTTCGGTAGATAAGCTGCGATTTTAGGGGGGCGAGCGCGGCTCAGAGTAAGCACTTCGTCAGAGACAAGTTGCACAGTGCAGTTCAGTGATTCAGTAATTCGCAGTTACCTTGTATTTGTTGTTTTTATTGTTTTTGCAATTCCGCCCGTCAGAGGAGACAAGATCATGAGTGAAAGCCCAAAATACCTGCCCAGCGCCGCATTCACGGCCCAGGCCCATGTCAAGGGCATGGCCGCCTATCAGGCCTTGGTCGACGAGGCCGATGCTGATTACGAAGGCTATTGGGCCCGCTTGGCGCGTGAGTTCATCACTTGGCAAACGCCGTTCACCAAAGTCTTGAACGACAGCGACGCTCCGTTCTTCAAGTGGTTTGAAGACGGCCGCCTGAACGTCTCCTACAACTGCCTGGACCGCAACGTCGAGCGTGGCTTGGGTGACAAGACCGCCATCATCTTCGAAGCCGATGACGGCTCTGTGAACAACGTGACCTACAGCGACCTGCTGACTCGCGTCGGCAAACTGGCCAACGCGCTGAAAAGCCGTGGGGTCAAAAAGGGTGACCGTGTCGTCATCTACATGTCGATGTCGGTCGAGGGCGTGGCGGCGATGCAGGCCTGTGCCCGCATCGGTGCCATCCACTCGGTGGTGTTCGGCGGCTTTTCGGCCAGCAGCTTGCGTGACCGGGTGCAAGACGCCGGTGCCGTGATGGTGATCACCGCCGACGAACAACTGCGCGGCGGCAAAGCGCTGCCGCTGAAGTCCATCGTCGATGAAGCGCTGGCCGACGGCGCTTGCCCGACGCTGAAAGACGTGATCGTCTACCAGCGCACCGGCGGCAAGATCAATTGGGTCGCAGGCCGCGACCAGTGGATGCATGAAGCGGTGGCTGAACAGTCGGCCGTGTGCGAGCCCGAGTGGGTCGAGTCCGAGCATCCGCTGTTCCTGCTTTACACCTCCGGATCCACCGGCAAGCCCAAGGGCGTCCAGCATTCCAGCGGCGGCTATTTGCTGCATGCTGCGCTGACGACCAAGTGGACCTTCGACCTGAAACCGGACGACGTGTTCTGGTGCACCGCCGACATCGGCTGGGTCACCGGCCACAGCTACATCACCTACGGTCCGTTGGCGCTGGGCGGCACCGAAGTCGTGTTCGAAGGCGTGCCCACCTACCCGGACGCCGGCCGCTTCTGGCAAATGATCGAGAAGCACAAGGTCTCGATTTTCTACACTGCACCGACGGCGATCCGTTCGCTGATCAAGGCGGCCGAAGGCAATGCAGCCGTGCATCCGGCGCGCTACGACCTGAGCAGCCTGCGCTTGCTCGGCTCGGTCGGCGAGCCGATCAACCCTGCCGCTTGGGAGTGGTATCACAAGCACATCGGCGGCGGCGTTTGCCCCATCGTCGATACCTTCTGGCAGACCGAAACCGGCGGCCACATGATCACGCCGCTGCCGGGTGCCACGCCCTTGGTGCCGGGCTCCTGCACGCTGGCTTTCCCCGGCATCACGGCTGCCATCGTCGATGAAATGGGCAATGACGTCCCGAACGGGCAGGGCGGCATTCTGGTCGTCAAGAAGCCCTGGCCGTCGATGATCCGCAACATCTACGGTGACCCGGAGCGCTTCAAGAAGAGCTACTACCCCGAAGAGCTGAAGGGCTACTACTTGGCCGGCGACGGTGCGATCCGCGACGCTGAAACAGGCTACTTCACCATCACCGGCCGCATCGACGACGTGTTGAACGTGTCGGGTCACCGCATGGGCACGATGGAAATCGAGTCGGCCCTGGTCAGCTGTACCGAGCTGGTTGCCGAAGCTGCGGTGGTCGGCCGCCCTGACGACACCACCGGCGAAGCGATTTGCGCCTTCGTGGTGCTGAAGCGTCCGCGCCCCACCGGCGACGAAGCCAAGGCGATTGCCAAGATCTTGCGCGACTGGGTGGCCAAGGAAATCGGCCCG
Source organism: Burkholderiales bacterium (assembly GCA_947450745.1). Lineage (GTDB taxonomy): Bacteria > Pseudomonadota > Gammaproteobacteria > Burkholderiales > Burkholderiaceae_C > Paucibacter_A. Next base: position 195 of record CANFYD010000127.1, on the reverse strand, counting down.
ATTGCCAAGCCCAAGGACATCCGTTTCGGTGACAACCTGCCCAAGACCCGCAGCGGCAAGATCATGCGCCGCCTGCTCCGCTCCGTCGCCAAAGGCGAGCCCGTCACCCAAGACACCAGCACCTTAGAGAATCCCGCGATTCTCGATCAGTTGACTGAAAGCAACTGATTGAGGGTGCTGCGGAGCAGCATCTTC
>CANFYD010000126.1 GCA_947450745.1 Burkholderiales bacterium | reverse complement strand
GCGCATCGATCTCGATGCGTCCAACCCGGCGCTGCTGGCCCTGGGCGCGCTGTCCGGTGAGCGGCCGCGCGTGACGGTGCAGGGCGATGCCGGCCTGGCCGCCGAAATCAACTGGTTGATGGAAAACCTGCGCTGGGATATCGAGGAGGATCTGGCCGGGCTGGTCGGTCCGGCTGCCGCCCACTTGTTGGCGGATTGGGGCCGCAGTGCCGCTGCTGCGATGGCTAGGCTGGCCGGTTTGGCCGGTGCGGCGGTGGCACAGCGCCCGACCGGTGGCGGCTTCGCATGAGGTATCGCTCGCGCTTGCTGGTCATCGTCTGGACGTTTCTGCGCTTCGGGCTCGATGACTTGGCTTTGTCCGGCTTGCGGCGGCGGCGCTTCCGGCTGTTGCGGCGAGCCACTTCCGCCGGTCGGCAATGGGATCAACCACGCGGCGTGCGCTTGCGTTTGGCGCTGGAGCATTTGGGTCCCATTTTTGTCAAATTTGGTCAGGTGCTATCGACCCGGCGGGATCTGGTGCCCTTCGACATCGTTGAAGAGCTGGCCAAGCTGCAAGACCGGGTGCCGCCGTTCCCGGCCGCGCAATCGCGTGCGCTGGTGGAAAAGGCTTTTGGCCGCCCGGTGGAGGAGCTGTTCGGCAGCTTCGATGCCGAGCCGGTGGCCAGCGCCTCGATCGCGCAAGTGCACTTCGCCACCTTGCATGACGGCCGCGAGGTGGCCGTCAAGGTCTTGCGGCCCGGCATGTTGGACACGATAGACGACGATTTGTCGCTGCTGCGCACGCTGGCCGGTTGGGTCGAGCGCTTGTCCGCCGACGGCAGGCGCTTGAAACCGCGCCAGGTGGTGGCCGAGTTCAGCACCTATTTGCACGACGAGCTGGACCTGGTGCGCGAGGCGGCCAACGCCGCGCAGTTGCGCCGCAATATGGCCGGGCTCGATCTGGTCATGGTGCCCGAGATGATGTGGGACATGTGCAGCCCCGAGGTGATCGTGATGGAGCGCATGAAGGGCGTGCCGATCTCGCAGTTGCAGCGTTTGGTGGATGCCGGCATCGACATCCCCAAGCTGGCGCGCGACGGCGTCACGATCTTTTTCACCCAGGTGTTTCGCGACGGCTTTTTCCACGCCGACATGCACCCCGGCAACATCCAGGTCAGTCTGGAGCCGGCCACCTTCGGCCGCTACATCGCTTTGGACTTCGGCATCATCGGCACGCTGACCGAGGTGGACAAAGACTATTTGGCGCAGAACTTCATCGCCTTCTTCCAGCGCGACTACAAGCGCGTGGCCGAGCTGCACATTGCCTCCGGCTGGGTGCCGGCGGGGACGCGGGTGGATGAGCTGGAAAGCGCGGTGCGGGCGGTTTGCGAGCCGCATTTCGACCGGCCGCTGAAGGATATTTCGCTCGGCCAGGTGCTGCTGCGGCTGTTTCAGACCTCGCGCCGCTTCAACGTCGAAATACAGCCGCAATTGGTGCTGCTGCAAAAAACGCTGTTGAACGTGGAAGGGCTGGGGCGCCAACTCGACCCGAATCTGGACTTGTGGGCCACGGCCAAACCGTTTCTTGAGCGCTGGATGAATGAGCAGGTCGGCTGGCGCGCCTTGCTGAATCAGCTGAAAAAAGAAGCGCCGCGCTACGCCCAGGTGTTCCCGGAGCTGCCGCGCTTGTTGCACGACGCGTTGAAGCGCCAAGCCGCGCCGCCAGATGGTCAAGCGATGGCGGCCCTGATTCAGGAGCAGCGCCGCACCAACCGGCTGCTGCAAGCGCTGCTGTACAGCGTGGTCGGCTTCACGCTGGGTTGGCTGGCGGCGCAAGTGTTGTTGCGCACGGCGTGACCTTGCGAGATGCGCGTGCGGGGTGCGCGTGCAAGCTGGGCTTGCTGCCTGAGCGTCTCCGGTCACGACGGCCCCTTCCGCTCAGGCTCCCTTGCGTTGGCCTTTATACTGCGCAGCTTTAATTCAACGGTCTAGACCATGCCGATCTACGCTTACCGCTGCGCCGAATGCGGTCACGCCAAAGATGTGCTTCAAAAGCTGTCCGACGCCCCGTTGACCACATGCCCCGCCTGCCAGGCCGAGGCCTTTCAAAAACAAGTCACTGCCGCCGGCTTCCAGCTGAAAGGCTCGGGCTGGTACGCCACCGACTTCAAAAACGGCGGCTCTGCAGCGCCGGCTGCGGCTTCGCCCGGCAGCGATGCGGGTAAAGCTGCCAGCGCTTCTTCCAGCAGTGGTAGTTCTGACACGGCAGCCAGCCCGGCCGCCGCGCCGGCCGCCAGCCCAGCCAGTGCGCCGAGCCCGAGCCCGGCCCCTGCCAAAGGCCCAGCCGCTGGCGCTTGAACCTTGACAGCCGCCCGGCTGCTTTTTAGACCTTCAGGAGTCTTGTGAAGAAGTACATCATTACCGGTTTGCTGGTCTGGTTGCCTCTGGCCATCACCATTTGGGTGTTGCAGTGGGTGCTGGGCATCATCGACGGCGTGTTCACGACCTTGCTGTCGGCTGGGCAGGCCGTGCTGCCGGCGTCGATGTATCAAAGCATCGACGATCTGCGCCATGTGCCCGGCCTTGGCTTGGTGATTCTGGTCGGCAGCATGCTGTTGACCGGCATGTTCGTGGCCAATATCTTTGGCCAATGGATGCTCAAGCAATGGGACCGGCTGCTGTCCAACATCCCCATCGTCAAGAGCATTTACAGCTCGGTCAAACAGGTGTCGGACACCTTGTTTTCCAGCAGCGGCAATGCCTTTCGTGAAGCGGTGCTGGTGCAATATCCGCATGCCGGGTCGTGGACGATTGCCTTTGTGACCGGCAGACCCAGCGGCGAGGTGGCGGAAAAGCTGGGCGAAGACTTCGTCAGCCTTTACGTGCCGACCACGCCGAACCCGACTTCGGGCTTTTTCCTGATGATGCCGCGCTCCAGCGTGCGGCCGCTCTACATGAGCGTGGACATGGCGCTCAAGCACATCATCTCGATGGGCGTGGTGGCACCGGGTGGTGACCCGCATCACGACACCGCGCGTGATCTGCCGCATCCACCGAATCAGTTGGGTTGAGCGGCTCGGCCGCCGCTCGATCCTGAGGGCTTGCAAGCCAGCCCAACACCCGTGCCACCCACCATTTCAGCCCCAGCCGACCTCAGGCTGCGGCTCACCCCGAATCATTGGAGTCATCAAATGAGAACTTGTTATGCAGGCCAGGTCAGCGAAAAGCTGCTCGATCAAACCGTCACTTTGATGGGCTGGGCGCACCGTCGCCGTGACCATGGCGGCGTCATCTTCATCGACTTGCGCGACCGCGAAGGCCTGGTGCAGATCGTCTGCGACCCCGACCGTGCCGCCATGTTCAAGGTGGCCGAGGACGTGCGCAATGAGTTCTGCGTGAAGATCATCGGCAAGGTGCGAGCCCGCCCGGCTGGCACCGAAAACGCCAACCTGCCCAGCGGCAAGATCGAAGTGCTGTGCCATGAGCTGGAAGTGCTGAACGCCAGCGTCACCCCGCCGTTCCAGATGGACGACGAGAACCTGTCGGAAACCACGCGCCTGACCCACCGTGTGCTGGACCTGCGCCGCCCGTATATGCAGAACAACCTGATGCTGCGCTACCGCGTGGCCATGGAAGTGCGCAAGTTCCTGGACGAGCGCGGCTTTGTGGACATCGAAACACCGATGTTGACCAAGAGCACGCCGGAGGGCGCGCGCGATTATCTGGTGCCTTCTCGCGTGCATGACGGCATGTTCTTTGCGCTGCCGCAAAGCCCGCAGCTGTTCAAGCAATTGCTGATGGTGGCCGGCTTTGACCGCTACTACCAGATCACCAAATGCTTCCGGGACGAAGACCTGCGCGCCGATCGCCAGCCCGAATTCACCCAGATCGACATCGAAACCTCCTTCCTGGGCGAAGAAGAAATTCGCGACATGTTCGAGGGCATGATCCGCCACGTCTTTTTGACCGCGCTGAAGGTGGACCTGGGCGCTTACCCGGTCATGAAGTACGCCGAAGCGATGCACCGCTACGGCTCGGACAAGCCCGACCTGCGCGTCAAGCTGGAGTTCACCGAGCTGACCGACGTGATGGGCGACGTCGACTTCAAGGTGTTCTCGACGCCCGCCACCACCAAGGGCGGCCGCGTGGTGGCCCTGCGCGTGCCCGGCGGTGCCAAGATCAGCCGCGGCGAGATCGACAGCTACACCGAGTTCGTCAAGATCTACGGTGCCAAGGGCTTGGCCTGGATCAAGGTCAACGAAGTGGCCAAGGGCCGCGAAGGCTTGCAGTCGCCCATCGTCAAGAACCTGCACGACAAGGCCGTGGCCGACATCCTGGCGCGCACCGGGGCGCAGGACGGCGACCTGATCTTCTTTGGTGCCGACAAGGCCAAGGTGGTCAACGATGCCATCGGCGCGCTGCGCTTGAAGGTCGGCCACAGCGAGTTCGGCAAGTCGAGCGGCCTGTTCAACGACGTTTGGGCACCGCTGTGGGTGGTGGACTTCCCGATGTTCGAGCAGAACGAAGAGGGCGCGCGCTGGAACGCCGTGCACCACCCGTTCACCGCTCCGAAGGACGGCCATGAGGACTTGATGATCACCGACCCCGGTGCTTGCATTTCCAAGGCCTACGACATGGTGTTGAACGGCTGGGAGCTGGGTGGCGGCTCGATCCGTATCCACAAGGCCGAGGTGCAGAGCAAGGTCTTCAGCGCGCTCAACATCGGCCCCGAGGAAGCGCAGGAGAAGTTCGGCTTCCTGCTGGACGCGCTGCAATACGGCGCGCCCCCGCACGGCGGCCTCGCTTTCGGTCTGGACCGCATCGTCACGATGATGACCAAGGCCGATTCGATCCGCGACGTGATCGCCTTCCCGAAAACCCAGCGCGCGCAATGCCTGCTGACCGGCGCACCGAGCAATGTGGAAGACAAGCAGCTCAAAGAGCTGCACATCCGCCTGCGCAACGCGGCGGCTGTGGCTGGCGTTTAAAAACGAGTTTGGGTCTCAGTTGAGCCTTCAGGCCGGCGCGAGCCGGCCTGCCTCGTTCAACTCAGGCCTTGCTCCGCAGTCAACACGGCATCGCAGCGGCTCCGCTATGCTTTGCGCATGACTGCAAGCCTTGAGCCCGCCTTGACTCCCCCAAACTACAAAATCCCCGAATCGGTGCTGGTGGTCATCCACACGCCCGACCTGCAAGTGCTGATGCTGGAGCGGGCCGACCGGCCCGGTTTCTGGCAAAGCGTGACCGGCTCGAAGGATTGGCTCGAAGAGCTGCCGGCCGACACCGCCGCTCGTGAGGTTCAAGAAGAAACCGGCATCTCGATTGCCGAACACGGCGGCGTGCTGCGCGACTGGGCGCTGGCCAATCACTACGAGATTTACCCGGTCTGGCGGCATCGCTACGCGCCGGGCGTCACACACAACACCGAGCATGTGTTCGGCCTGACCGTGCCGGCCGGCACGCCGGTGACGCTGGCCCCGCGCGAGCATTTGCGCTACCGCTGGTTGCCTTGGCAGGAGGCGGCGGATTTGTGTTTTTCGCCGTCCAACGCCGAAGCGGTGCTGCAATTGCCGCGCTTCCTTGTAGCTGCGGGCGGGTGAGCGATTTGTTCCGACATTCGATCGACGTGCCACCGGCCAACCCCTTGCAGCGCCCGCATTTGCGCGTTGCCACCTACAACATCCACAAGGGCGTGCGCGGCTTGGGGCCGCAAAAGCGCTTGGAGATTCACAACCTGGGCATGGGCATCGAGGCGATGAATGCCGACCTGGTGTTCTTGCAGGAGGTGCGGCATTTTCATCACCGCGAGGCGAAGGAATTTGCGCGCACCTGGTTCGGCTGGCCGGAACAGGGGCAGGCCGAGTTCTTGGCGCCGGAAGGCTATCAATCGGCCTACCGCACCAATGCGGTGACCAAGGACGGCGAGCATGGCAATGCCCTGCTGTCGCGCTGGCCGATTGGCGACATTGGCCACCACGATGTCTCCGACCACCGGTTCGAGCAGCGCGGCTTGCTGCATGTGCCGGTGTTGTGGCAGGGGCTGGAGGTGCACACGGTGGTGGCGCATCTGGGCTTGATCCACAGCGGGCGGGTGCGCCAGGTGCAGCGCTTGGCCGCCTTCATCGCCAGCCATGTGCCGGCCGACGCCTTGCTGGTGGTGGCCGGTGACTTCAATGACTGGAGCGAGCGGCTCGATGCGCCGATGCGCGAGCACGGACTGACCCGCGCCAGCTCGCCGACGGGCAAAACGCGCTTGGCGACGTTCCCGTCGCGGCTGCCGTTTTTCTCGATGGACCGCATCTACACCCGTGGCCTGCGCTGTGTCTCCATCGAGGTACCGAAGGGGCCGGCCTGGGCGCGCATGTCGGACCACCTGCCTCTGTTGGCCGAGTTGGAGTTGACGCCCTAGTGAAACCTGAGCCGGCCAAGCCGTCTGCTGCAGGCTCCGATAGCGAGCCGCACAACACCGAGCATGGCCTGCCGTTGCCCGAGTTCACCGGCGGCAACGAACTGCGCTTGCTGCGCGGTGGCGATCAGTTGTTCCCGGCCCAGGAGCTGGCGATTGCCACGGCCCGGCATGAGGTCTGGCTGGCCACCTACATCTTTCATCACGACGCGGCCGGGGCGCAACTGGCTGCCAAGTTGCGTGCGGCAGCGCAGCGCGGGGTGCGCGTGCGTGTGGTGGTGGACGGTTTTGGCTCCAAGGCCAGCTTGAGCTGGTTGCACGCGCAATTCGAGGGCTCCGGCGTGGCCTTGGCGGTGTTCAGGCCGATTGATCGCTGGTGGAGCTGGTTTCAGCCCGGGCAACTGCGCCGCCTGCACCAGAAGCTCTGCGTTGTTGACGGCGACCATGCCTTTGTCGGCGGCGTCAATATCATCGATGACTGCACCGACCTCAACCACGGGCCGACCGAGCAGCCGCGGCTGGATTTCTCGGTCGCCCTGCGTGGGCCGCTGGTGCAGCAAGTGGCGCAGGCCGCCAGCGCGGTCTGGACGCGCGCCTGGTTGGGCAGGGATTTTGGCGAGGAGCTGCTGGCGCTGGTGCGCAGCACCGAGCCGCGTGCCCGTCTGCGCAATTTGTTGCAACGCTTGCGCATGCCCCGGCCCGTTCATGCAACGAATCAGCCGCCGCAAGTCCTGCCGCCGGTCTGCGCTGCCTTTGTGCTGCGCGACAACCTGCGCCAGCGCCGCACCATCGAGCGGGCCTACATCGACGCGATCCGCTCGGCGCGCCAGCGGGTCGAGCTGGTGACGCCGTACTTCTACCCCGGACACGCGTTCCGGCGGGCGCTGCGGGATGCGGCGCGGCGCGGTGTGCAAGTGCGGCTGCTGTTGCAGGGCAAGGTCGATTACCGCATCGCCGGCATGGCGGCGCATGCGCTGTATGCCGAGCTGCTGGGCCACGGCGTCGAGGTGTTCGAGTATCAGCCGGCCTATTTGCACGCCAAGATCTGCGTCGTCGATGCGCAGTGGGCGACGGTGGGCAGCAGCAATATCGACCCGCTGTCGCTGCTGCTCAACCTGGAGGCGAATGTGGTGGTGCACGACGCCGAATTTGCCCGCGAAGTGGCGGCTGAATTCGAGCAGGCCATCGCCCTGTCGGTTCGGGTGGACATGCAGCAACTCGGCGGCCGAGGCCTGCGCGCGGTGCTGCGCCGCGCTTTGGTGGCCTGGGTCGCTTATGTCTACTTGCGGGTGGCCGGGGCGGGCGGGCGCTATTGAGTCTGGGCATCGGAGCCAGCCGGGGCCAGCCGGAGCCTCCTGACATGCTTCACTTGACGCCGATCAATCGATGCGGGGGCCGAGGCTGCGACGCTCGGGCATGCTCAACAACTCGCTATTGCCGGTATTCAGCGCCAAGGCGCTGACCAAGACCTATGGCGCTGGCGACAGCGCGGTGCAGGCCTTGCGCGGCGTCGATCTGCAGATCAAACGGGGCGAATTCATCGTCTTGCTGGGCGCCAGTGGCAGCGGCAAGTCGACCTTGCTCAATATCCTGGGCGGTCTGGACATCCCCAGCAGTGGCGAATTGCATTTTGCCGAGCATCGGCTCAGCGGTGCCAGCGAGGCTGAACTGACCCGCTACCGGCGCGAGCATGTCGGCTTCGTATTCCAGTTCTACAACCTGATCCCCAGCCTGACGGTGCGCGAAAACATCGCCTTGGTCACCGATATTTCAGCCAACCCGATGCCGGTGGACGAAGCGATCAAGTGGGTCGGGCTGCTGCCCCGGGCCGACCATTTCCCGGCTCAGCTCTCTGGCGGCGAACAGCAGCGGGTGGCGATAGCACGCGCCATCGTCAAGCGACCCGAGCTGCTGCTGTGCGACGAGCCGACCGGCGCGCTGGATTATCAGACCGGCAAACTGGTGCTGGAGGTGATCGCGCGCATCAACCAGGAGCTGGGCACCACGGCGGTCGTCATCACCCACAACGCGGCGATCGCGGGCATGGCCGACCGGGTCATCTACCTCGGCGACGGCAGCATCCAGCGCATCGAGGTCAACGCCCACAAGCTGGCGCCGGCGGAGTTGTCTTGGTGAGCACCGCCTGATGCGTGCGCTGGACCGCAAGCTCTGGCGGGATCTGCGCCTGATGTGGAGCCAGGCGCTGACCATCGCGTTGGTGGTGGCCAGTGGCATCGGCGGCTTCATCACCAGCTTGTCGGCCGTCGATTCACTGGCGTTCGCGCGCGAAGACTTTTATGCCGAAGGCCGCTTTGCCGAGATGTTTGCCGTCCTCAAGCGCGCCCCGCTTGCCCTGCAGGCCCAGTTGCAGGCGCTGCCCGGCATCAGCGCCGTGCAGACGACGCTGGAGCAGGTGGTGCGGGTGGAGATTGCCGGTTCGTCCGACCCCATCATTGGCCAGTTGATCGGCCTGGACCTGCGCCACCCGCCGGCGATGAACCGGGTGCAGCTGCGCTCTGGGCGGGCGCTGGTGCCAGGGCAGGGCGGCGGGGCAGTGATCGAAGTGCTGGTGTCGCAGGCCTTTGCACAAGCCCATGGGCTCCAGCCTGGCGCGCGCTTGCAGGCCCTGATCAACGGCCGCCAGCGCGACTTGC
>CANFYD010000125.1 GCA_947450745.1 Burkholderiales bacterium | reverse complement strand
CCGCGCCACCGAGCGCTACATGGCCGACCCCGGCCAAGCGCTGGGCTACAAGATCGGCGCCTTGAAAATCCGCCAACTGCTCGACCAGGCGCAAGCCCGGCTGGGTGAGCGCTTCAGCTACGCCGACTTCCATGAGCAGATCTTGTCCGACGGTGCGCTGCCGCTGGACCTGCTGGAAACCAAGATGACGCGCTGGCTGGCCACCCAAACCCCGTGAAACTTGTCGAATTCAGGTAGGGCGGTTCGTGACCCGCGTCGGGCCGGCCCTGCGCACTCAGCGGGCGCGCCGTCGCAAACCCCAAGCCAGCGCGCCGAACAGGGCTTCGAAGCCCAGCGCCAGCAAGGCGGACGGCAGCGCACCGGCGAGCAGCAACTCTTTGTCGTTCAAGGCCAGGCCGGTGACGATGCGCTCGCCAAAGCCGCCTGCTCCGATGAAGGCGGCGATGGTGGCCGTGCCCACCGCAATGCTGGTGGCCGTGCGGATGCCCGCCACCACGGTGGGCAGGGCCAGCGGCAGCTCGATCAAGCGCAGGCTTTGCGTGCGCGAAAAGCCCAGCGCCCGGCCGGCTTGCCTGAGCCCGTCCGGCACTTCGGCCAAGCCGGTGCAGGTGTTGCGCATGATGGGCAGCAGCGCATACAGCGTCAGCGCCAGCAGGGCCGGCACGGTACCGATGCGGTCCACCCAGGAGATCAGCGCCGCCAGCAGCGCCAGTGAAGGCACCGTCTGAAGCAAGCCGCTGGCCCCCAGCACCAGCGCGCGCGGCCCGGCGAACGGAGCCACCGCCACCGCCAGCGGCACGCCGATCAGCACCGCCAAGCCGACCGACACCAGCACCAGATTCAAGTGCTGCAAGCTCAGGCGCAGCAGGTCGGGGCCGAACAGCTTGGCCCAGAAGCTGGGGGCACTGGCGGCGGCTGCGGCGATCGCTGGGGCGGTCGTGGCTTGCCCCACCGGCGTGCTCGTTTTTGACGCAACCCGTTCCGCCAGATGGCGGCTGGCGATCACGTCGAAGCTCAGACCCTGCAACTCGGCCTGCGCGTTCATCGCGATCATGCGGCGCTCGTCGATGCTGCCGGCCAAACCTTGCAGCGCGGCCCAGGCCTGCGGGAAGCGCTGCGGCACATCCAGCCGGTACAGCACCACCGCGTCGTAGCGAGGAAAGTAGTTGCCGTCGTCCACCAGCACGCGCAGGCCCAAGTGGTCGATCTTGGCGTCGGTCGTGTAGATGTCGATCACATCGGTCTGCCCGGCCACCACCGCGTCGTAGGCCAGGCCGTGATCCAGGCCGCTCGGTCGTTGCGGCAAGCCGTAACGCTTGGCCAAGCCGCCCCAACCGTCGGCGCGGCCGATGAACTCGTTGCTCAGGCCGAAGCGCAGCGTCGGGTGGCGGGCCAGGTCGGACAGCTTGCTCAGGCCCAGGCTTTGCGCCTTGTCCGCCTTCATCGCCAGGGCGTAGCCGTCGTTGAAGCCGAGCGCAATGTCCACCCCCAAACCGAGCGGCTTCAGTTGCTCGCGCATCGCCGCCAGCGTCGAGGGCCGGCTGTTTTTCAGGATTTCTTGATCGATGGTGCCGGCGTATTCGGGGTACAGGTCGATGCTGCCGGCCCGCAAGGCAGCGTAAACAATCGCCGTGTTGCCCAAGCCGGGCAGCACCTCAACCTTGGCCTTGCCTGCGCCGGTTTTTACGGTTCCTGCGGTTTGTGCACTCTGAGCCGTTTGCGCCAGCACCTGCGCCAGGATGAAGGATTCGGTGAAACGCTTGGAGCCGATGCGCAGCGTGTCATCCGGCTTCGCCCACGCCGGGCTGCAGGCCAGCGCGCTCACCAGCAGGCAGAACAAGGCGCTGCGCAGTCGGTCAAGCAAGCCGGGGCAAGTAGGGTGGCGAAGTTTTTGCATGAAGTGCTATCCCCGCAGCGAATGCCACGGTCACTGGCCATCATCGGCCAAGTTGTAGAGTCGGCCACTGCTTTGGCCTCGGGCCCCACTCCTTCACCGTGATCACCCCATGAAAAAACTGCGCTTTTTGGCCTTCGCCGCCCTGCTGCTGTCCGCCACCGCTGGCGCGCGTGCGGAATCGATCGGTGAAGTCGACACCGTCTTCAAACTGATCGGCCCCGACCACAAAATCGTCGTCGATGCCTACGACGACCCCAAGGTGCAGGGCGTCAGCTGCTATGTGTCGCGCGCCAAAACCGGCGGCTTGAAAGGCGCTTTCGGGCTGGCGGAGGACAAGAGCGAAGCCTCGATTGCCTGCCGTCAGGTCGGCCCCATCAGCTTTGCAAAGCCGCTGCCACGGCAAGAAGAGGTCTTCAACGAGCGCATCTCGCTGGTGTTCAAGAAGCTGCGCATCGTGCGCATGGTTGACGCCAAGCGCAACACCCTGATCTACCTGAGCTACTCCGACCGCGTCATCGAAGGCTCGCCCCAAAACAGCGTCACCGCAGTGCCGGTGGAGCGCAGTACGCCTATACCGCTGAAATAAGCGGACGGCGGCGCGAGAGCAATCGTTTTAACGGCGCTGTGGCAGCGGGAAGCTGGCCAAGCTGGTAAATCCGCGCTTGGAAACAGCCTGCACGCCGAACACCACATTGTCTTTGGACACCCCGGTCAGCGTGGCCTGAGTCACCAGGCCGACATCGCGGCTTTGCTGCCAGACGCTGGCATCGGTGGCGCGCCAGACAATGCGGTAACCGGCTACTTCCGGCGCGCTGTCGGCCGCCCAGCTGAGCGTGCTGTCGTTGGTCAACTCGCGGGCGTCGAGGCGTACGTTCTGCGGTGCAGCGGGGGCCAGGGCCAGCGTCGCCAGACCGGCGGCGTTGACGCGAGTCACGTCGGCCACATAGGCAAAGTCGACGAATTCGGGCAGGTCGCCGAAGACCTGGCCGTTCTCGGTGCGCACGTTCTGGTGCTGGTGGCTGAAGTTCTCGAACGGCTCGGAGAAACGCACGGCCGCATAGCCACGCTCCAGAAACGGCAGGTGGTCGCCGCCGCGCAAATAGCGGTCGCGGCGCTGGATCAGGTTGACCTTGAAGTCCGGCATGTAGCGCTCGGCTGCCGTTTTGAGGTGCCGGCCCAGTTGATGGGTCGGCAGGTCCTCGCTGCCCCCGGCCAGCACCAATTGCTGCAAGCCGTCGCGCATCGCGTCGTTGGCGCGGGTCTCGGCGTCGCTGGCGGGGCTGTTGGTGCGGGCCTGCACCAACAGGCGCAGCAACGGGTCGAGCCCATCGGCAAACAAGCGCACCTGCTTGGGGTCGAACTGCCCGGCGTCGCCGCGGCTGCTGCCGATGATGTCGTTGGTGATCATGGCCTCGATGTTCAGGCCCTTGCGCCGCGCCTCGCGGGCCCAGTGGGTGGCACCGAGCAAGCCCTGTTCTTCACCGGGGACGGCCATGAAGACCAGGGTGGCATCAAACGAGTGCTTGGCAAACGCGCAAGCCATTTCCATCACCGCCGCCACGCCGGAGGCATCGTCGTTGGCCCCCGGTGAGATGCCGTCGGCGTCCATCACATCACTGTTGCGGGAGTCGTAATGGCCGCTGACCACCAGCAGCCGCCCGCTGGAGGCTGCCGAGCTGCCGGGCAAGGTGGCGACCACGTTGACCAGCGTGGCAGCCTGGTTCAAGCGCTGACCGGCCGGCTCGATGAATTCATCCATCGTGACCTGCAAACGGCCGCCGGCGAGCTTGGAACAGTCTTGCAACTCGCGCTGAATCCAGCGCCGCGCTGCACCGATACCGCGTGTCTCGGAGACGGTTTCAGAGGCGGTGTGACGGGTCTGAAAAGCCACCAGCGTGCGAATGCGCTGCTCGATCCGTTGCGCGGAAATGTCGGCCAACACTTGGCTGATCTGGGGGTCGGTGGCTTCGGCAGCAACAGCTGCGGAAGAAGAAAACATCGTCTGGGCCACCAAAATCAAGCTCAAACCGGCAGCGCGCTGCACTCGAGAAAATGTCATGCGGGATCTTTATCTGTGAATTTTCGAAGCGGCACCATTACCGTCCGAGCGTGACGCGGCGGTTCTCAGCCGAAGTCGGCGCCTCCGGCTTGATCAGGTCGCGCGAACCGACGCCCTGCGCATCCAGCAAATTGCCGTCCACCCCCTTGCCGACCAAGTAGCGCTTGACCTCATCGGCGCGGCGTTTGGACAACGCCGTGTTGGCGGCGTCGGAGCCCGAACTGTCAGCATGACCGACTACATGCACTTTCTGTGCCGAGCCGCGCTTGGCGATCAAGACATCGGCAAAAACGTCGAGCTGGCGCTTCAGCGCGTCCGGCAAGACGGTCGAGCCGACGGCAAAAGCAACGGCCGGCAAAGAAAAGGTCACGGCCGGCTTGAAACCCATGCACTTGAAGCCGCTCTTGACCAACTCCTCGCAAGCGTCTTCCGGGAACAGGCCTTCTTTGATCATGGCAGCGTCGGGGACGCTCGTGCCCAGATCGGCCACTTGCGGCTTGTTGGCTGATGCGGTTTGCGCGCTCGCACCCCAGGTGGCGGCCATCAACAACGCCAGCAGCCCGCCGCGAAGCGCAGCGCATGAATTGCCGAAAAACATTTTTTGTTCAAACATGAAAACTCCCGTTCTCTGAACCGATCTGCACCGGTGCCCTGACAGATAGTTGGCCAGGCCGCCTGGGTCGGTTCGAGGCCGCTATGGAAAGTGGCACCGCATCATAAGCAGCAGCGCAAGGCAGAACCACCCTTCTTCTGCAGGGGCCGCAAGCTCAAATTCAAGCGTCGTCCACCCTTGAAACGGCCGACAAAGTCCAGCCCACTTGCCCTGAATCAAAGGGTAAACACTTAGCTTGCTTAGGGGGGTCTTGACGCCGAGGCCGGCCATTGTTTATCGGTACGATCCCGCTGCGCAAATCGCGCCAAAACCTGCTGAGACCTGCTTGCTCAGGCCTATCCCAATGATTGCTGGACTTAAATCACGGACTCATTGGGGCACCGCACTGGCTCTGTCTCTTGGTGGTTTAGCCTCGACCACGCCCGTCCGCGCCCAACTTGCGCCGCCCGTTGCGCCACCCGCCTCGCCCTCGGTCACAACTCCTGCCATCGTTCCTCGCGCGGCTGACTTGGCACCGAAGCCGCAAGTGGTGGCCACCGATCCGTCCGTTCTGCCGCCGACCGCCAAGCCACGCGAACTGCAAAAACCGGAAGACGAAATCCTGGTGGATGTGAGCGCGTTCGCGGTGGCCGAGGATGCGCCGCAAAAGCTGCGTGAAGCGCTGCCTGGCCTGACCGCCGCCTACATCGGCCCCGGCAAATCCTGGGAAGACCTGATCAATGCCAAGGACGCCGTCACCCGCTTTCTGCAAAGCCAGCTGGGCTATTACCTCGGCTATGCCTACATTCCGGAGCAGTCCCCGAGCACCGGCATCATCAAGATCGACCTGATTGAAGGTCGGCTGGACGAGGTCAAGCTGCTGTGGGACGACAAACTGCCCGTCGATAAAAAGGTAGTGGAAGGCTATCTGTCCCGGCTCAAGCCCGGCGCAATCCTGACCGTGGCCGAGGTTGAGCGGGTGGTGTTCCTGATCAACGACTTGCGCGGCATCACCGTCAGATTCGAGATTGAACCGGGCTCCAAGCCGGGCACCGCCAATCTGGTGGTGCGGCCGCAGGCGGAAAACCGCCTCGCCTACAAGTTCGACGTCGATGTGAACGGCTCGCGCTTCATCGGGCTGGAGCGCGTGGGTGCGCAGCTGATCGTGGCCAGCCCCTTCGGCCTGGGCGACAGCGTGTCGCTGAGCGCGCTGACGTCGATCAACGCGGGCATGCGCTTTGCGCTGGCCGGTTACAGCGCACCGGTGGGCGGCAACGGCTTGCGGCTGGGCGGCGCAGTGTCCGCCGTCAGCTATGAGCTGGACAAAGTGGCCTTCCCCATCGGCCGCACCGGCAGCGCCTTGAGCGCCAACCTGTTTGCGCTGTACCCGGTGATCCGCTCACGCAACCTCAACTTGTTCACCTTGCTGGCCTTCGACGACAAGCGCTACGACGACCGCGAGCAAGCCTCCGCGTCGATCACCAAGAAGCGCGTGCAAAGCGTCTCCTTGGCAGCCAATGGCGACGCCCGCGACAGCTTGGCCACGGGCGGGGTCAACAGTTACGACTTCAGCCTGTCGGGTGGCAGCGTCACTTATGACAACGGCCCGCCGTCCGGATTGATCGACTCGCCCAACTACACCAAGCTGAACGCGGCTGTTTCGCGCATCCAGAACATCGTGACCGGCCGCTTGCTGGCTTATGTCAGCCTGCGCGGCCAATACGGCTTCAAGAATCTGGACACCACCGAGCAATTCCGCCTCGGCGGACCGGACGGCGTCCGTGCTTTTGCCAACGGCGAAGGCACCGGCGACTCCGGTGCGCTGCTGACGCTCGAACTGCGCGCGCCGCTGACCTTCGCGTTTTTAGGCCCGGTCGGCCGGGAGGCGGTTTTCGCGCTGTTTGCCGACTACGGCACGATCCAATTCCGCCATGACCCGAACCGGGACACCACCTTGGCCGGTTTGAGCAACCAGGCGACCTATGCCGGCGTCGGCGCTGCGCTGGCCTGGGTTCGGCCCGGCAAATATGCCCTGCGCCTCAGCGTGGCCACCCCGACGCAAGGCCAGGCCAAGGGCGACACGGTCAACCGCAACCCGCGTATTTACGCGCAGTTCAGCGCCTTTTTCTAGCTGGACTCGACCTAATGAGCGCCCCCAGGCCAACGACCTACGTCGTCCGCCCCCCGAGGGGGTCAAGAAAGGTCGGGGCGGCCCATCCCTTTCTTGTGAGTGCCGGTCTATTCAGGACCTGCGCTGATTGCGCTTTGGCCCGATTTTTGAGCTGCCGAATTTCTTCGAGGTAATCCCCATGCCCCCTATGCGCCCCCTGCACAAAACACCGCGCCGCGCGCCGACACCACACTACTTGTTCGTGACGCCGGTCTGCATGGCCGCGCTGCTGCTATCCGGGGGCAGCCAGTTGGCCGTCGCGTTGCCGCAGGGCGGCCAAGTCGTGCAAGGCACAGCCACGATCGCCCTGCCCGCTGCGGGGCAACTGGAGATCAAACAGACCAGCAACAGCGCCAGCATCGATTGGCGCAGTTTCTCGATCAGCGCCACTGAAGCGCTGCGGATCTTGCAGCCGAACAGCAGCTCGGTCCTGGTCAACCGCGTCACCGGCACCGACGCCAGCCAGATTCTGGGCCGCATTGATGCCAACGGCCGCGTGTTCCTGAGCAACCCGCGCGGCATCCTGTTCGGCCGCGACGCGGTGGTCGATGTAGGTGGCCTGCTGGCCACCACGCTGGCGATTTCGGCCGACCCATCCAGTCCGGGCCGCTACGCGCTGACCGGTGGCCTGGAGCAACCGGGGGCCATCGTCGTGGACGGCGTGATCCGCGCGCCCAACGGCACGGTGGTTTTTGCCGGCCCGCAGATCAGCCTGAATGGCAGCATCGAGGCCCGCCGCATCGCCGCCGCCGCCGTCAACGCCGTGCAGATCGACATCGACGGCGACGGTCTGATCCTGTTCAACCCGCGCAACGACGAACAACTGGACGCCAAGCTCAAAGTGCTGGGCACGCTCAAGGCCGACGGCGGCACGGTGGACCTGCGCGTGGCGGCCCGCGCCGGGCTGGCCGAGACGGTGTTGAATATGGACGGCATCGTGCAAGCCCGCTCGCTGGGCGCGCGCAACGGCCAGGTCTTCATTGACGGCGGAGCCTCGGGCGACACCGTCGTGACGGGCAAAGTCGACGTCAGTGGATTGGGCGCGGGCGAGCGCGGCGGGGAGGTGCGCATTCTGGGCCAGCGGGTCGGCTTGTTCGAGCAAGCCTCTGTCGACGCGTCCGGCACCGCAGGCGGTGGCCTCGTGCATGTGGGCGGAGGCTACCAGGGCCTGGGCGAGCCCCGCAATGCCGGCACGACGGTGGTCGGATCAAAAGCGCTCATCAACGCCAGCGCGACGGAAAACGGCGATGGCGGGCAGGTGGTGGTGTGGGCGGATGGCAGCACCCGTTTTGACGGTGCCATCACCGCACGTGGCGGACTCAGCGGGGGGAATGGAGGTTCGGTCGAAACATCGGGCAAGAACACACTGCAGGTGCTCACCGGCAAGGTCGACATTGGCGCAAGGTCCGGGCGCGGCGGCGTGTGGCTGCTAGACCCCAATGACCTGACGATCACGAACACAGCGGACACAGCGATCTTGGTCGGTGCCGGCAACGATAGCTTTACCGCCAACAACACAGGCTCCATTCTGTCCGTCGCAACGCTTCAGGCAGCGCTTGTCGACACGGCTAATGTTGTGGTGACGACCAACGCTCAAAATGGAAACGCAGGAACAGGAAAGATCACAGTCGACGGGGCGATCACGACAAGCCTGGCTGCGACAGAGACTGCCACTTTGACACTGGCAGCCCAGGGGGATATCCAATTCACATCGGCAGGATCGATTGCAGCAGGCGGCACCGATCGAGCCTTGAATGTCAATCTGCATGCCGGTACTGCACTGGGTGGGGGCTCGCCAGCAACTAACGCCAGCACCATCACGATGGCCTCCAGTGCGAGCATCAATGCAGGCGGAGGAGATGTAGCCGCGGTAGCCAAAGGTGCAATCGGCCTTGGGGCGATCACGACGAGTGGAAAGTTGACGATCACCTCGAACGGCGGCGCGGTCACGCAAGGCGCGGCGGCCCTCGTGGCCGGCACCACCACGGTGGACGCCGGTAGCGGCGCAGTGACGCTCGACAACAGCTCGAACCAGTTCGCCGGTGCGATCAGCTCCACCGGTACCGGTGCCGTGACGCTCAGGAACACCGTCGACACCGCGCTCGGTGCTATTGGAGCGACGGGCGGCGGCAACGCTGCCGCCAGCCTAGCGGTGACCGCCAGCAATGCCGCCGTCACACAAACCGCAGCCGCCTTCGTGAACGGCACCACCACGGTGGCGGCCGGTACCGGCGCGGTGACGCTCGACAACAGCTCGAACCAGTTCGCCGGTGCGATCAGCTCCACCGGTACCGGTGCCGTGACGCTCAGGAACACCGTCGACACCGCGCTCGGT
>CANFYD010000124.1 GCA_947450745.1 Burkholderiales bacterium | reverse complement strand
GGGCGCGCCCGTGGCAATGACCAGTGGTGTCTGGGCACTAGCCTTTCTTGCCCAGGCTCTCGCGTCTGCCGCACCCAGCGCTGACGACAACGATGCGGCCCCGGATGCCCCATGGGTGACGGCATCACCATATCTCTGCTGGGTACATCGCGCGTAGCTGCCCGGCTGCCTGGCCTTGCCTAAAGAGACTTCGCTTGACTTCTTCTGCCGCAGCGGCAGTCGCAGTGCGCAAACCGCCCAGACATCGCGGCACCTGAGACGACTGAAACCCTGGAGCTT
Source organism: Burkholderiales bacterium (assembly GCA_947450745.1). GTDB lineage: Bacteria > Pseudomonadota > Gammaproteobacteria > Burkholderiales > Burkholderiaceae_C > Paucibacter_A. Next base: position 8,777 of record CANFYD010000124.1, on the reverse strand, counting down.
GGCTAGCGGTTTGGCCTTGTGGCAATCGCATGGCGTCACTACCAAGATACCGTGTTGCGGGCCTGCCCGCCCTAAGCCGGCTTTGCTGCGTCGCGCAACTCGGCGAGCCGGCGCAGATCGCCCTCCCTGAACGGGCTGGCGATGTTGAAGCGCAAGAACGAGCCCCAGCGCTCTTCCGTCGTGAAGAGAAAGCCCGGCGCCAGCAGCAGGCCTTGCTGGAAGGCATCTTCGGCCAAAACCATTGCGTTATGGCCCGCACCCATATCGGCCCACAGGAACAAGCCTTGATCTGCCTCATGCCAGACCTTGAAATCGCAGCGGCCCAGCCATTTCAGGACCTCTTCGCGCCGGCGGTCGAGCTTGGCTCGGATCTGGTCGCCCTGGTGCCGGTAAGCTCCGTCGGTCAGCGCGTGCAGTGCAACGCGCTCGGGCAACTCGCAATTGGCAATGCCCAAAGCGCTCTTGTGCAGACTCAGACTATGCGTACGGTCCTTGTTTGAAGCAATGAAGCCCACCCGCAAACCGGCGCCAAGCAGTTTAGTGAAGCTGCCGATATGAATCACTCGCTGCAATTGGTCCATAGACGCCAGCCTGACATGCCGTGCCGCCAAATGCGAGGAGGCCAGATCGGCATAACTGTCGTCGTCCACCAGCAGCAGGTCAAACTCTTCGGCCAGTTTCAGCAACTGGAAAGCTTTCTGCGGGGACAGCGAGGAAGAGGTCGGGTTGTGCAGCAGCGAGCTGCAAAAGAAGAGGCGCGGCTGATGTTCAGTACAGAGCTGCCGAAGCTGTGCCAAATCGGGGCCATCCTCTTGGCGCGACACGGTCAGTGTGCCGATATTGGAGGCTGCCAGCCGCTCTAGCAACACAAAGGGACAGGGATCTTCGATCAAAACTTGGGCGGTTGTGGGGCTGAATGCTTGAAGCACCAGATCTATCGCGTCCGTCGCCCCGCGCGTAGTCACAATGCCTTCAGCGCCGGCATGAATATTCTGGCCGGCCAACAGCAAATCGATTTGCTCGCGCAGCGGCAACAGGCCCAAAGTGGCACCATAGCTAAGCAGCTTGGAGGCAGGCGTTCTGGCGGCTTGACGCAAAGCGCGCTCGAGCAAGGCTTCATCGATCCAGTTATTGGGCAGTCGGCCGATCCCTAGCCAGCGCTCTGGTGGCAGTTCCGGATGCAGCAAGCGGCCGCGCCAAATGCCCCATTTGCTGTCCCAGTCGGCCGAGAACGACGCGGCTTGGACCAGCTGGCGGCGTTGGCTGCGGACATAGAAACCCGAGCCACGCCTTGCTTCCAGATGGCCCAGCGCGACCAACTTATCGTAGGCGCGCGCCACGGTATCGGCGCTGACTCTGCGCGTCACCGCCATCTCCCGAACCGAGAGCAGGCGTGTTCCTGCAGCCACTTGCTCCGCCTGCAACCAGCGCACGATATCTTCGGCCACCTGCACAACCAATGACCGATTGCCGACGGGCTGAAAATGACGCCTGAGCGTGTGGGGCGCGCTGGATTTTTGAGGTGGAGACATAAGCTGGTGTAAACCCGAACTGAGATTAGCTTCAGTACAGATGGCATTACTTTAAGCGCAAGTGTACTGAATTTCAGTTTTATGACAGCAAACAATGCAGACCTCACTCACCTGCCGGTATTTACTGCCATGACGATGCTTGCTGATATCCGCTCCGCGCGAATTCAATCCGCCCTGCTGCCCATCGGGTTGGCGGTTCAACTGCTGATGAGCGGCGCCGCCATGGCGCAGCCCGCTGTCACGGTGCCCGCTGTCATGGCGGAACCCAAATCTTATGACTTGGCCCAGGGCGGCTTGGCCCAGACCTTGCGGCAGATCGCCCAGATCAGCGGGCGCAGCATCAGCTTTGATGAGTCGGCAGTGGCGCCCTACAAAGCGGGCCCGGTTAAAGGTACGCTGAGCGCCAAGGCGGCCGTGCAGGCCGCACTGGCAGGTTCCAATTGGCAGCTTATCGAGGGTGCTAACGGGAGCCTGCTGGTATCCGAGGCGCCCGAGTCGCTCAGCCGGGTGGTCGTGCGCGCCAAGCGCGATCAGGCGGAGCTGGGCTTCAAGGCCAGCCGCTCCGACACCGCCTCTCGCAGCGGCAGCGATCTGCAGGACGTGCCTTCCGCCGTCGCCATCCTGACCGCCAAGGTGCTGGAAACACAGCAAGCGCTGTCGGTGCAGGATGCTCTGGCCAATGTCAGCAGCGTGCGCACCATCAGCAGCGTGCAGGGCCGCCCCTCCTATGCAATCCGCGGCTATGCCCAGGGTTCGGGCCTGGTCAACGGCTTGAGCAATGGCAGTACCGACCCCGGCGTGGACAGCGTGCAGCGCATCGAGGTGCTCAAGGGTCCGCAGGCTATTCTGGCCGGCAGCTCCATGCTGGGTGGCGCGGTCAATGTGGTGCTGAAGAAGCCGACCGCCGAGAACATCAAGACGATGAGCTTGCAATACGGCACGAACGACGACCGCACGGTGGCGGTGGATCTGGCCGGCGCCGCGGCCGCCGATGGCCGGCTGAGTTACCGCCTCAACGCCAGTGATGCCGACGCCCGCACGGCGCTGGGCGATGTCGGTTACAAAGGCCGCTCCAATAGCAGCGTGCTACCGCAGCTGCGCTGGAAGGACGAAGACACCGATTTGACGGTCAGTGTCTATCTGGGCCGCCGCTTCAACCCGGTGCCGGCCCACACCATGGCCGTCGGCGGCGTGATCCAAGCGCCGCCCACCATGCGGCTGAGCCACCAGGATGACGGCTTCACCGGCCGCACCAAGAGCTTGTTCTATGCGCTGGAGCAGTCCTTAGGTCACGACATCACCCTGGTCAGCCGTTTGAACAAGTCCTGGGTGGATATCAGCAGCCAGGTCTTTACGCCCAGTTTCCCCTACGATGAAACCTCCAGCCTGTGGCGCTTCAGCTCAGGCCGGCAGACCAATGTCGGTGACAGTCTGACCGGGGATCACTACCTGCGCTTCAAGCTCGACACCGGGCCGGTGGCGCACAAGCTGTCGGTGGGCTTCAACCATGCGCAGGACACCTCGGACACCTTGCAGTACAGCGGCAAAGGCGTGACCGCCTCGGTCTTTTCGCCCACGCCGGTGGACTTCCCCAACACCATAGGCGCGGCGTCAACCCTCAGCCATCTGCGCACCAAGGACCGCGGGGTGTATGTGCAGGACCTGATGGCATTCGGTGATTTCAATCTGCTGCTGGGCCTGCGCCACAACCGCTACAGCCAATTCGCAACCGGCTCCTACGTGGGCCTCCCTGAACTCGACAGCAAGGTCGAATTCAAGCAGAGCCACACCACGCCCAGCGCAGGCTTGGTCTACAAGATAACGCCCAATTTGTCGAGCTATGTGAACTACGCCCAGGGCTTTGTGCCGACCGGCGGCCTAGACTGCGCCAACCAGCCGCTCAAGGCAACCACCTCGACCAACAAAGAGTTGGGCCTGAAGTTCGAAACCAGCGATGGTCTGCTCGGCGCTACCCTCAGTCTGTTCGACCTGAATCAGCACAACACCGCCATCCCCGACGCGCTGGAGCCCTGCAGTAACCAGCTGACTTCGCAGCGCAACAAAGGCCTGGAATTCGATCTGCAGGGCAAGCTGGCCACCGGCCTGAACGCGATCGTCAACTACACCTATGCCCGCTACACGGCGCCGGAAAGCGTGGTGCAGATCGGCGATGCCAGCTTCCCGAAGCAAAAGGCCAGCGTCTGGGCCACCTACGACTTCCAGGGCGATGCCTGGCGCGGTTGGGGCATGGGCTTGGGCGCCAATGCGGTCAGCAGCTCCGAAGGCAGCTACTACCTGGTGGACCGCTTTCGGGTGCCAGGCAGCTTGACGGTGGACATGAGCCTGTCCTACACCCGGCCCGCGTGGTCGCTGCGATTGGGCATGAAGGATGCGTTCGACGCCGAGCGCTTCCGCCCGACCCAGCTCTCGTCCTTCGTGCCTTTGGCGCCGGGCCGCAGTGCCACGCTGACCTGGCGTATGAGCTTCGAGTGAGCCCGGCTTGCAAAAACCATAGAAAAAGAGCGTTGAATGATTCAGTCTGAACCGGCGGCTGCAGTGGAATTTTCACGCCCGGCCCCCCCTTCAAGAATGCGGTTTGCCCTGCGCTTGCTGACGGGTTTCTGGGGCAGCCGCGCTTCGCTGGGCGCCTGGTTGATGCTGCTGGTCTTGCTCAGCGTGACCTTCGGCGGGGTCTATATCTTCCTGTGGAAAAACCGCTGGCAAGGGCAGTTTTTCGATTCGCTGCAACACAAGGACCTAGCGGCCTTCATGTCCTTGATGAGCTGGTACTTTGTGGTGGCGGGCATCGCGATCGCCGTGGGCGCGGTCCAGGCGTTTTTCACCAACCTGATCTCGATCAAATGGCGCGAATGGCTGACCCGCCAATATCTGGACCGCTGGATGTCCGAGCGCAACTATCACCGGCTGGAGGTGGGCGCGCAGCTGGATAACCCCGATCAGCGCATCGCCGAGGACATCCAGCTTTTCACGCAGAACATCCTGTCGGTCGCCATCGGCCTGCTGGTGGCCGTCTCAACGATTGGCTCTTTTGGCGTCGTGCTGTGGCAATTGGGCGGCGCAGCCAGTTTCAGCTTGGGTGGCCAGCAGTTTTATCTGCCCGGCTATATGGTGCTGGCCTCGGTGGCCTATGCGCTGATCGGCAGTTGGCTGGTCGTCAAGATCGGCGGCGGCATCGTCCATGTCGTCGGCGCGCAGCAGCGGCTTGAAGCGGGATTCCGCTTCCTGTTGATCCATGTGCGCCGAGCGGCGGAGCAGATCGCTTTTTTCCGCGGTGAAGCCGCCGAGCGTGGCCGGCTCGGCCAATCGTTCGACAAAGTCATACGCAACTGGCGTGAACTGGCGGTGGCGCGGGTGCGGGTGTCTGCAACGCAGAGCGTTTATAGCGAGGCGGGCGAAGTGTTGCCGCTGCTGCTGGTGATGCCGCAGTTTTTCGCCGGCCAGATCACCTTCGGCGCGGTCATGCAGACCCGCGACGCCTTCACCCAGTTCGGCGCTTCGCTGTCCTACTTCGTGCAGAGCTACCTGGCGATCGCGCATCTGCAGGCGATCGTGCGGCGGCTTCATGAACTGGTGCTGGTGATGGACAAGCCGCCGGCCGCTGGCATCACCCAGGTCGAAACCGAGGCGCTGGAGATCGTCATTGAGCGCTTGCAGCTCGATCGCCCAGGGGGCGAGCCCCTGGTCCAAGTCGGCAGCTTGACCATCCGCCCCGGCGAGCGGTGGCTGATCAGTGGCCGCTCGGGCGTAGGCAAGAGCACGCTGTTGCGAGCTCTGGCCGGTCTGTGGCGCAGCGGCCAGGGGCGCATAGCCATGCCGGCCAAGCTCAAGCAGATGTTCATTTCGCAGCGTCCATTTTTCCCGGTCGGTACGCTGCGCGAGGCGCTGGCTTTTCCGGCACCGGCCGATGCCTTCGAGACGGTGGCATTCGAGCGCGTGTTGTCCCAATGTGCGCTCGCTCATCTGCGGGCACGGCTGGACGAGCAGACCGAGTGGGACCGCGAACTGTCGGTGGGCGAGCAGCAGCGTGTGGCTTTTTGCCGCATCTTTTTGCAGCGTCCGGCGCTGATCTTCCTGGACGAAGCGACCAGCGCGCTGGATCCCGAGGCCGAGCGGCAAATGTATCAGCTGCTCATCGATGGGCTACCGCAAGTCACCCTGATCTCCGTGGCTCACGGCGATTCGCTCGACGCCTTTCACACCCACGGCCTGCAACTCAGCGCCGAGCAAGCGGCCTGCGCGAGCCTGATTCCCTGAACCCCTGAGCCTTGCCCCCGATCGAGGGTGAGGCCTGTCAACCGCTCCAACGAGCAGAGAACAACCATGCAAAACAACATCACCAATGTCACCGACGCCTCCATCGAAGCAGAAATCCTGAAGCATCCCGGCATCGTCCTGCTCGACATCTGGGCAACTTGGTGTGGGCCTTGCAAGGCGCTGGCGCCGGTGATCGATGAAATCGCCAAAAACTACGCGGGCGAGGTCAAGGTCGCCAAAATGGATTCCGATGCCAACCCGGCCAGCACCGAGCGTCTGAGCGTGCGCGGCCTGCCGACCGTGATGCTTTTTGTCGACGGCGTCGAAAAGGCCCGGGTGACCGGCGCGGTCTCCAAGACGCGGATCGCGGCCATGATTGACGCTGCACTGGAGGCCTGAGCATGCAAGCATTTCACAACAATCCCGAAGTCAAATCCGCCTTGCTGGCCAAGCTGGCCAGCACTGAAGCCGCCAGCCAGATCATTCCCAAAACGCTCACCTGGGATGGCGAAACCGGCAGTGTGGTCGGCTTTCTGACCCAAGGCGAAAGCCTGGATGCCTGGGAGCAGCAGACCGGTCTGCCGGCCTGGCTGGCACTGCTGGTCGATACCCTGGCCGCAAGCGTTGCCATCGATGCGGCGGGCCAGCCTGCACCGCTCAGCCATGCGGCGGTGGCGACCGCGCTGCTGGCCGCCGTGCCGCTGGGCGCCGAGCCGCGCCATGCCGGGGCCACCCTCATTCAGCGCCTGCTGCAGGACGGCGAGTTACGCCAATTCGCTGCGCCCGGCGACGCCGCGCTGTCTCAGACCATCGAGGCGGTCGCCGCCCTGCATGCGCAGACCTGCAGTGACAGCGCGCCGAGCCCGGCGCAATGGCGCGCCTTGCGCAAGGCCGCCACCGCCATGGTGGATCAGCTCAAGGGCCGGGTTGACCGCCAGCTGGGCGGCAGTATCGAAGCCGCTTGCTGGGATCCGGCGCTTTCCGCGACGACGGTGAGCGATACGCTGCGCTCCTGGTTTTATGCGGTCGACGCACAGTCCGAGCAGGCCTGCGGCTGGGCAACCGCCGACGACGAACTGGTGCGCACCCGGCTGGACAGCCTCTACAAGGAGGCTGTCAAGACTGTTCCCGCAGAGGACATTGATGTCTTCGCGCTCTATGAAGCCCAGTATCCCGAGGAAGCCCAGCGCACACAGGCTTTCTTCGCGTCCGTCAAGGCTACCCGTGGGCAAGCCTTGCTGCTCGTGTTGAAGGCGGCCGAACAGAGCTTGGCTGGCGCCTGAGCCCGGGCCGGATTGTTGTGCTGTTGTGCTGCTGCGTTGTTACGCCCTGACGAAAGAGAGTTTCCCTTGACCTTCGATATCATCGAACACCGTGAACTGCCCAGCCTGCAGGCGGCAGTCACCTTGTATCGGCATGCCGCCAGCGGCGCGCTGCACGCTCATCTGAGTACCAGCGACGACGCGGAAATAGCCTTTTTGGTGGGTTTCCCGACCTTGCCCATGGTGGGTGATGGCCGCGCCCATGTGCTGGAACATCTGCTGCTGTGCGGCTCCGAGCGCTTCCCGGTGAAGGACCCGTTCTTCTCGATGATGCGGCGCTCGGTGGCGACCTTCATGAACGCGATGACCTATCCCGATCGCACGGTCTATCCCTTCGCCACCACCGATAGTGCCGACTTCTTCAATCTGCTCGACGTCTATCTGGATGCCACGTTCTTCCCCAGGCTAGACCGGCTGAGCTTCCTGCAAGAGGGTTGGCGCCCGGTGCTGGAAGAGGGCAAGCTGGCCCTGCAGGGCGTGGTGCTCAACGAAATGAAGGGCAACTATGCCGATCCTTTCCGGGCGCTGCATCTGGGCCTGTCGCGCGCGCTGTTTGCCGACACGACTTATGGCGTGGACTCCGGCGGCGATCCGCTGCTGATTCGGTCCTTGACGCATCAGGATCTGCTGGATTTCCACGCCCAGCATTACCACCCCTCGCAGGCCGTCTTCATGACCAGCGGTGCCATCGATCCGCAGGCCGTGCAGGCGCAGATCGAGCTGCGCGTGCTGTCGCGCCTGAGCGGCACCCGGCCGCGCCAGCTGCCGCAGCTGGCGCCGGCCTGGTCGGCGCCACGCTTGGTCGAGATCACGGTGCCTGCCGCAGGCGCGCCGGAGACCGAATATGGCCTGCAGATGGCCTGGGTGCTGGACCCGGTGTCCGATCAACTCGCCTGCCTGCGTGCCGAACTGGCCATGCAGGTGCTGGCGGGTCATGCGGGCGCACCCATCACGCGTGCGCTGCAGAGCGTCGGCTTTGGCCGCCCCTCGCGCATGATGGGGGTCGATGACTCGACCCGGCAACTGGTGCTGCATATCGGCATGGAAGGTTTGCTTGCCGATCAGCTGGATGCAGCGCGCGACTGCATCCAACTGGCGCTGCAGCAGGTCGCCGAGCAGGGCGTGCCGGCGGATGAACTGCAAGCCGCGCTGCGCACGCTGCGTTACCGCATGCGCCGCGCCACCAGCCCGGTCAACCGGCTGATCAATATCGCCCAGGTCGGACTGCGCGCAGACGACTGGCTGGCGGCCTTCGATCTCGAACCCGTGTTGGCGCTGCTGGCGCAGGAAATTCTCGATCCCGAGTTCCTCTCGCGCCTGGTCCAGCGCTTGCTGAGCGAGCCGACGCAATTGCTCGCCAAGGTCCGCCCCGACAGCAGCTTTCTTGAAGCGCGGGATCTTGTGGAGCAAACGCACATGGCTGCCGCCACGGCGGCGCTCACGCCGCTAGAGCGCGAGCGCATCAAGGCGGACATGGCTGCACTGAGCCAGCATCAGCAACCCGCCGACGACGCCGTGCTTCCGCGCATTCGCGCCAGCGACCTGGCAAGGGAGCCGCGCGCCCTGCTGCTGCCGGCTGACAGCGCCGCGGCGGTGCAGGTGGTGCCGCTGGTCACAAGGGGTTTGACCCATGCCTTCTTGCTGGCGG
>CANFYD010000123.1 GCA_947450745.1 Burkholderiales bacterium | reverse complement strand
GGGCTACGAGCTGAGCGGTGCGCCGATTCTGTTCGAGCTGGATCTGCAAGCCTTGCTGGAACGCAGCCTGCCGCTGGCGCAAGCCATTCCGCGTCAGCAAGTGGTGCAGCGCGACATTGCCGTCATCGTCGGCGAGGCGGTGACTCATGCGGCCTTGATGCAGACCATTGCGGGCGCGCACACCGGGCTGATTCGTTCCGCCAAGCTGTTCGACGTCTTCAAGCCCGCGCAAGCGAGCGCCGACATGGCGGCCAGCGAGCGCAGCATGGCGGTGCGACTGGAGCTGCTGGACGACGAAGCGACCCTGACCGACGAGCGCATCGAACAAACGGTGGCTGCCGTGATCGCTGCCCTGAGCCAACACCTGGGCGCGCGGCTGCGCGGCTGAACTGAATCAAAGGCTGGCAATGAGCGATGACGACAACAAAGACGGCGCAGCACCCCGCGTGCTGTTGCCGACACTTGAATCGCCGACCCTGACCAAGGCCGAGTTGGCCGAACTGCTGTTCGACAAGCTGGGCTTGAACAAGCGCGAGTCGAAGGACATGGTCGAGGCTTTTTTCGAGATCATCCACAGCACCCTGGTGCGTGGTGATGATGTGAAGTTGTCCGGTTACGGCAACTTCAATATCCGCCGCAAAGCGCCGCGGCCGGGCCGCAACCCGCGCACCGGTGAATCGATCCCGATCAAGGCTCGCGATGTGGTCACCTTCCACGCCAGCCCCAAGCTGAAGGGCTTGGTGCAAGGCGATGCCAGTGGCGAGGACGAGGTCGAGTAGAGTCGCAGCTTCCTCGCTTTGGACTCTGATTCCCATGGAAAAAGCGCTGCCGTCGATTCCCGCCAAACGCTACTTCACCATCGGTGAAGTGAGCGAGTTGTGCGGTGTCAAACCGTATGTGCTGCGTTATTGGGAGCAGGAATTCACCCAGCTCAAGCCGATGAAGCGGCGCGGCAATCGGCGCTATTACCAGCACCACGAAGTGCTGCTGATCCGGCGCATTCGCGACCTGCTGTATGACCAAGGCTTCACCATCAGCGGGGCCCGCAATCAGTTGATCGACGGCGTGGCCAACCAGCACGACGCTGCGCAGTCGCTTGAGGGCGAGGCCGCAACAGCGGCGCTGGACGAGAGTGGTGCGTATGCCCTTGACCCTTCGAGCGACGCTGCAGGCCTTGATCACTGGCGAAAAACAGACCCGTCGGCTGCGTCCGGTGTGGGTGCTGCAAGCCAGGAAAAGTGGTCTATCGAACAAGTCAAAGCCGAATTGATTTCAATCCGCGCAGAGTTATTGGTTTGACCGTTAAAAAGTAGATTAGAATGCAAAGCTCAGTCGGGGCGTAGCGCAGCCAGGTAGCGCACTTGGATGGGGTCCAAGGGGTCGTGAGTTCGAATCCCACCGTCCCGACCACAGTTTGTGAATGAAATTTTGAATGAAATCAACGGGTTGACAGCGAAAGCAGTCAGCCCGTTTTTCTTTGTCTGCCCAACTCTTGGCCAAAGGGGTAAACAAAAGGGTAAACATTTTTTGGCTGCCAGCGCACGTCGGTGGACGCCCCCGAACGATTTTGGCCTCGAAAGTAATTTTCTTTTGGCGAGCTGAGGTCGAGTGCGTGCTGGGGCTTGTCCTGTGCTTGGGCCGCTGCGCTGTGCTGTGCGTCGTGCCGACGATCGCCAAGTCCGACACAGGGTCCTGCTCCTTGCTTGGCAGTCGTCATTGTTGTGAGCTCGCCGCCACCAAACACGCTGCGTGAGCTTGATGTCGCCGGACTGCGGCCTTGATGTATTGCGGCCTTGCCGGTGCGCTCGCATTGCAGCGATCAAGGCTGCGCCTGCATCGCCATACCGACGTTCCGAGCAGCCAAGTCAGGCTGGCCCTGCCAGCGTTTATTGGAGCGGCCCGTTCCCGTGGCCGGGGATCGCGGGCTTTGCCTTCATTCCCGCTGTGCGTGAACGGCCCGCTTGACGAACTGACCTGTGTTCATTCCCGGCGCTGCGCTTTGGTCTTTCGCACCGGCCAGATCGACACCCCAGCCACTCGCCACGCCCGATGCCGGGCCGCTGGACTGCTTGGCTGCAAGCTGAGTTGTAAATATGCATGGCTGCAGGAAGTGAGCTTTTTCGCCAAGATCAACCGGGTCGAGCGGGTCATGCAGCCCTATCTTGAGGCCGTGGTTGCATGGGTACCCATCTCCGGTCTCCCGGCCTCCATCTTGGAGAAACTGGCGTGCGTGGGCGCATCCAATGTGGCGTCTCCCGACCCAGTTCCGCTGCCAAAGCCGGGCTCGCCTCAAGCAGTTGCGTGGCTGCCAAGCTAAAAAACCGCGTCATGACCGACCCCATCCCCGATGTTCTTCTCCTCTGAAACAGCGTCCTGGTGGACTGCGAGTCGATTCGACTCAATATTCGACTCATGAAAAGAGTCGAATAGGCTCGTCAATCGCCTCATCTTTCGCATCCTCTCAACCCATGACAGCGGCATCGAACTACATCTGGCAGCAGGAGCGCTGGCCCGCTTTTTACTATGACCCGGTCTGGTCGGCGTGGCTCTTTCCTGCGCCCGACGTGCCCAGGGCATGGTCGAGGGCAAGCTCGCTGCCCTGGGGTTTGAGCAGAGATTGGAATTGGCGGCCGAGGCTTGGAGTCAAGAGGCAGTAGCCACAGCCGCCATCGAGAGTGACCGCCTGGACTTGGCCGCCGTGCGCAGTTCAGTCGCGCGGCGCCTGGGCATTAGCATGGGCATGGGCATGGGCAAGCAGGATGGCCCGAGCGCCCCTCGCCATGTCGAAGGCCTGCTGGAAAGCATGGACGATGCGGTGACGCGCTGCGCCGACGAGATGACCCACGAGCGCTTGCATGCTTGGCAGGCCGCACTGTTCCCGACCGGCTACTCCGGAATGACGAAGATTCGGGTCGGCGGCTACAGGGAGCACGCAGAGGCCATGCAAATCGTCAGCGGTCGGCTTGAGCGCGAGCGTGTGCACTGCCCGACTGGGTGCACTGGTTCGTCCAGCAGGGCCAGGTCTCGTGTGAGGAGACATCCAAGACGATTGACGACACGCTGGCCAAGGCTCGGTTCTGGATGGATCACAGCCACAGGGACCTGACCGAGCGACAACGCAAGGCCATGAACCTGCTCTTTGATGCCGGACCGAACGGGTTCGAGGGCGGCATGAGCACCAAGAAGTACGAGAGCATCACGGCCACTTCGCGAGCCACCGCATCGCGCGAACTGATTGAAATGGAAACCCTCGGCTCGCTCGCGCGGGCGGGTGCCGGCCGCTCGACCCGCAACTACGAGAATCTGCCTGGTTGGTGCCCCATCGGCGCAGCATCAACTTCGCCGACCGGCTGTGGCCGTAGTTCCTTCAGCCGAAGAGATCTTGCTGCTGGCGTTGCGCGGATTCAAGCGTTGGAGGCCGGCCGAGAATCTGCTTTCGGAACTTCGCGGCTTAGGCCGTGATCGGAAAGTCGAGGGAGCTATTTCATGGCGCCGGCGAACTACACCAAGCCCAGACACGTGGCGTTCTTGAATCATCGGGCGGGCCAACACGGGTGATGACTGCTTTAGCGTTTAAAAAGCCTGTGGCGCTCTGTCCTGAAATTTTCCCCCAGGAGGGCACAACTTCAGCGCATTGAATTTTCCGAACACTCCCTATTCGGAGGCTCGCTGTTAGCGAGCACGCGCTTGCAAACCCGAGCGCCATCGCGGAACGACTCCCGCAGCCAGACGGTGGGGGTGGTACCGCGATTCGAAATGAAGTCGACGGCAGGCTGCGAGGAGACTGGGCGAGGGGCGCGGTCGAGCTCATGCCTACAAAGCACTTTGGTAGATCGCGAGCGCATCAGCGAGGCCAAGCTCGCGGGGGTTGTTGTTCAATAAGCGGGTTTGGAGCATCGCGTCGGCGGCCAGCATCGGCAGATCGTTGCTGCCAATGCCGTGGTCGCGCAGGCGCAGCGGCAGGTGTGTGGCCGCCAGCAGCGATTCGAGATGGGCGATGAAGGCAGTCGCCTTGTCGGATTCGCTGCCGACTGCGTGCGGCAACAGCACTTGCGCGAGCTGCGCATAGAGCGGCGCTGCGGCTTCGACGTTGAAGCGCAAGACCGGTGCGAGCACCAGTGCATTGCTGAGGCCATGGGGCAGGTGGAAACGGCCGCCGAGCGGATACGCCAGCGCATGGACCGCCGCCACCGGTGCGTTGGCGAAGGCCTGGCCGGCCTGCATCGCGCCGAGCAACATGGCCTCGCGTGCGTCCACATCTTGCCCGTCCGCGCAGACCCGCAGCAGATGGCCGGAGAGCAGTCGCAAGGCTGAAATCGCCAACTGGTCGGACACGGGGTTCTTCAGATGCAGGCTGGTGTAAGCCTCGATGGCATGCACCATCGCATCGATACCGGTCGCTGCCGTGATGGCCGCAGGCAAGCCGACGGTCAGAGTGGCGTCGAGCACGGCCATATCGGCATAAAGCTGGCGCGCGACGATGCCACTCTTGGTGGTGGTACCGGTGGTGACAATAGCCACTGCCGTCACTTCTGAGCCCGTGCCCGCCGTCGTTGGCACCTGGACCAGCTGCACTCGTTCGCCCTGCACTTTGTCGAGCCCGTACATCTCGGCCAGCGGCTGTCGGCCTGCGAGCAGCACGGCAACCAGCTTTGCCACGTCCATGGACGAGCCGCCTCCGAGGCCGATCACCAACTCGGCACCGAACTCGCGCGCCCGCGCTGTCACCGCCTCAACCACATGGTCGGGCGGGTCGGCCTGTACGTCGTCAATGACTTGCACCTCGAAGCCGGCCGAGCGCAGGCTCTGTAGCGACGGGGTCAGCAGCCCGCTGCGGACCAGGAAGGCGTCGGTGATCACGCAGGCACGGCCAGGACGAAAGCGCTGCGCCAGCAGCGCGCCGAGGCGGGCGCTGACGCCACGCTCCATCACGAGGTGGGGCACGGTCTGAAACGAAAATGAGGGCATCGCAGTCTTCTGATGAGGGGTTGGGTAATTCATGGACGCGGCAACAAATGCTGGCGTGCAAACGCCGCCGCCTGGGCAAAAACCGAGTCACCGGCGGGGAGCACGCGGCTCTGGGTCAGCAGCCCATGCATCTGGTCGGGCAGGTGCAAGTGGCAGACGAGATTGCCGGCTTCGGCCAAGCGCCAGGCATAGGCCATGCCCTCGTCGCGCAGGGGACCGTGGCCGACGGTCAATACCCAACTGGGCGGCAAGCCCTGCAGGTCTTCGGCACAAAGCGGTGATGCGCGCCAGTCACTCCAGCTGTCCGGATCGGGCGCGTAGTGGGCCCGAAACCAATGCATGGTGTTGGCCGTCAGGAAGACGCGCTCAAGCGGCTCGGCGTAAGAGCCGCTGTCGGCCGCCAGATCGGTTACCGGATAGAACAACAACTGGCAGCGCGGCTGCTTCAGCTGAGCATTGCCTCGGCAGGCCAGCGCCAGTGAGGCGACCAGCGCGGCACCGGCACTGTCACCCGCCAAGCCCAGTCGAGTGGGGTCCAGGCCCAAGGCGGGCGCCTGCTCGCCAATAGCGCGCCAGGCGAGCAATGCGTCGTCGAAGGCGGCCGGAAATTCATGCTCCGGCGCGAGCCTGTAATCGATGGCCAGCACCGCGCAGCCGCTCTCGACCGCCAGGCGCCGGCACACGCCGTCATGGGTGTCGAGGTCGCCGACGACCCAGCCGCCACCGTGCAAATAAACCAGGGCGGGCAAGACCTCAGACCCGTTCGGCCTGAACATCCGGTAGGCGATTTGAGTCCCGGCAAGCAGGCCGTTTTGCACCGCTGCCATAGCGCATGGCAGCGGGCCGGTGAGGGCGCAGCTGGCGCGGTAGGCCTTGCGCGCCTGGATTGGCGTCTGATGCTCGAAGGGAATGCGGCCTTGGTGTTCGGCTGCTTCGATGAAGGCCAACACCGCAGGATCAAGGCTGAACATCGTAGTGATCGACGACAAACTGACGGGTCAAATCTCGGTACTCACGGACAGTCCCAGACCAGTTGTTGACCACTCGGCCGGCCGCATTTTTGTACCAGCTCGAACAATCGCCGACCCAGGCCGAACCGGCGAACTCGGCCTGCACGGTGTCGTTGTAGTCGTTCATCACCCCGGCACGCACGTCCAGCGCAGCGCGGCCCGAGCCGTCCAGGGTATCCAAGGCGTTCAGCGCCTGCAGGACGTAGCCGATCTGCGCTTCGATCATGGTCAGCACCGTGTTGTGGCCGAGGTTGGTGTTGGGGCCGTAGAGCATGAAGAAGTTCGGATAGCCGGTCACGGTCATGCCCAAGAAGGCTCGGGCGCCCCCGCGCCAGTCGTCGCGCAGCGACGCACCTTGGCGGCCGAGCACTTCGACGGGGCCTTGGAATGACAGTGTCTCGAAGCCGGTGCCGTAAATGATCACGTCCAGCGGGCTGAACGAGCCGTCAGCCCGGGCAATGCCTTCAGGCGTGATGCGCTCGATGGCCTGCGTCACCAAGGACACATTGCTTCGGGTCAGTGCCGGGTAGTAATCATCGGAGCGCAGGATGCGCTTGCAGCCGAGCGGGTAGGTGGGTGTCAGCCGTTCGCGCAAGGCAAGGTCTGCGACTTGGTTTGCCAGATGCTCTTGCGCAAGCTGCTCCTGCTCGCGGGCCAGCGCGCTGCCGGCGCGCATGCGCTCAAAAGAACCCTCTCGCCAGTCGAACAGGTGTTGGCGGTTGGCCTCCAGCGTGGCCGGCTTGGCGAAGGCCATCAACTCATGGGCCACATAAGGCCTGTTGTTGCGCGGCACGATCCAGTTCGGGCTGCGCTGGTAGACCTCCAGATGCCCGGCTTGCTGGGCCACTTGCGGCACATATTGGATGGCACTGGCGGCATTGCCGATCGAGGCCACGCGTTTGCCGACCAGCGACACATCGTGTCGCCACTCGGCTGAATGAAAGGCCACACCCGCGAAGCTGTCGCTACCCGGAAAGTCGGGCCGCTGCGGGCGGTTCAACTGGCCCCAGGCGGCGATGAAAACGCGCGTTGTCACTTGTGCGCCATCGGCCAGCGTGAGGCACCAATGCGATGCGGCGTCCACCCAATCCGCGCGCACGACTTCAGTGTTGTAGCGGATGTGGCGCGCCAGGTCGTTTTCATCGACCAAGCGTTGCGCGTAAGCCAGGATCTCGCCGTGGCCGATATAGACCTCGCTGGCCGAGGCGTTGGGCGCGAAGGAGAAGTAGTACAGATGCGATTCGGTATCGCAGGCCGAGCCAGGGTAGTTGTTGTCGCGCCAGGTGCCGCCGAGACGGGCTTCCTTTTCCAGAATCACGAAATCTTGTCGGCCTTGCGCCTTCAGGCACACGCCCATGCCCAGGCCCGAAAAGCCGGCACCCAGGATGACCACCTGATGGTCTGTCGTCGTTGTTTCTGATCGCACCATCTGCTGTCTCCGCCAGTGCGCCCGAAATGGGCGTCGTCACTCGCGATCTTTCTATGGGTCGATGCCGGGCAACCTTAGTCTGCGGTCAACTCTCCGCAGAGCGGAGAACGCCTGCCACCCCATCACTCCATCACCGCGCTCGCCGCAGTGTGGAGCATCGGCTTGAATGAAACGGACCAAGGCCGAGGTGGACAGCGAGCGTCCGCGATGGAATGCCACGCAGGTCAGCCAATTCGACACCGAGTACGAGCGCATGCCGGCCAACCACCGCGAGCAATTCGACCTGGCTGTGTTGCGTTTGCTCGATTACAAGCATCACCTGGAGGACGGCAACGACAGCACTGCCAGCGTGGTGATCAACGCCGAGCGAGAGACCGTTCTCCGAAACCTGATTGGCGCGTGGTGCAACGACCGTGCGCGCGGGCGATACGTGATTCCGCAGGAGTTGGAGCTGCCCGATGCGAAGAGACCTGACCTCTGGTGGACCTGTACTGCATTCAATGGCCCTGCGCCGACGGAGCTGAAGATCGCCGACAACTGGTCAGGCCCCGAGCTCTTCGAGCGACTGGAAAATCAGCTCGCGGGCGACTACCTGCGTGACGACGCATCCGTCCGTGGAATCTACCTATTGGTCTGGCGTGGCGTGCAGAAACGCTGGCAGCTACCGGACAAGAAGTGGGTCAACTTCGCTGGGCTTATAGAGGCCCTCCAGGGTCACTGGGCGTCGGTGACCGGTGCGCACCCCCGCGTCGAAGAAATCAAGATCATCGGCATTGACCTGACCGAGCGCGCGATCACCCCGACTCCGGCGAAG
The DNA here is from genome assembly GCA_947450745.1 of Burkholderiales bacterium. Classification (GTDB taxonomy): domain Bacteria; phylum Pseudomonadota; class Gammaproteobacteria; order Burkholderiales; family Burkholderiaceae_C; genus Paucibacter_A. Next base: position 866 of record CANFYD010000123.1, on the reverse strand, counting down.
AAGGCGCCGGCGAAGAAGGTGCTGACCAAAAAGGTGTCGGCGAAGAAGGCGTCGGCAAAGTAGCCAGGTAAGGAGTGGCGCTGCATGCACGACACAGGGCCAGGACCCTCTATATCTACCCGGCCGAGGCGCTCACAGACATATTCATAGGTCCAGACGCGGCCTTCGCATGCTTGGAAATTCTCGCGCTCATCGTCATGAACCAGAACCCAGAGGCTCAGCTTTGGCAAGGTAGACGAAGCAAGTCAGACTTTTCGGTTGTGTTCGAGCAGGTCACGTACACCCCTCAACTGGAGGCGAAGCGTCAAGGACTGCCGCCAGACGACGCCCAAAAAAGGTGTGCTGAAACTCCAACCGTGCAGTTAACCTTCTCGCCGCCCGTGGCGCAGCAGGCCGAGCGACCGCTTGGTGGCAGTCAGCGTGAGTTGCACCAGTTCGGGCGAATGACCGCAACCGCTGCATCGCCGACCCACACCTTGACGTAAAGACGTCCCCCAAAGCAAGCGATCCTTCCGCGACGCGCTCAAGGTGAACTCAGGCGAAATTGCCCAGCCCAGTTGCCAGCGCCGCCCGTCCGCTCACCCCAACGGCAAGCCCCGCACCGCCTTCCCTGTCAACCTCGCAAACGCATTCGCCACCGCCGCCGCAATTGGCACGCTGCCGGGTTCGCCGACGCCGGTCGGGGGCAGGGCGGAGGGGACGAGGTGGACTTCAATGCTGCGGGGCATTTCGGTCAGGCGCAACACCGGGTAGTCGTGGAAATTGCTTTGTTCGACGTGGCCGCCTTCGGCCAACGTGATGCCGCCGTGCAGGGCCAGATTGATGCCGAAGCCGATGCCGCCTTCCATCTGGGCGCGCACGATGTC
>CANFYD010000122.1 GCA_947450745.1 Burkholderiales bacterium | reverse complement strand
TGCAGGAACTGGCCCGAATCAAACTGGATGAAAGCCGCTTGCGTGCGGTGTTGCGGCACGTTGCGCCGAATCCAGCCCAGCACGAATTCCAACATCGGCTCGGGCCGACTCTTGGTGCGCAAATAGAGCGGCAAATAGGCTTCCAGCCCCGCCAGCGAGATGGCTTCTGCGCCCTCAGGCAAACGAATACCCTTGGCCACGAACGGCGCGACCGGCACTTGGTGCATCGCCGCCACTTGTCCCATGTACTCGCGGGCAATCGCGCTGCGTTCGGCGTCGCTGGCCGCATCAGCCATGTTGCGGCTGCCAGAGATAGCGTCCATCACGATGCAAGGCGGGTCTTGGCAAACGCCGTAAACCTTTGGCACCTTGATGCCGTGCTCGCCCAACACGCTGATCACATCCGCCTCGCGCTGCAATTCCGGGAAGATGCTGACATCGCCGCCCCGGTCGCCGCGCAAGTGCAGTTGCAGCGTCTCGGTGCCGCGCTGCACTTCCACAAACCAGGCCGGCCGCCAACGCACCTGCCGCTCCATGCGGGTGATGGTTCCAGCAGTGATCTGTTCGACGAATTGGCGCAGCTTCAGCTCACCTGCAGCACCATAGTCGGGTTCAGCGGTCTTGCTGCTGTCCACGCTGGCCGCGGTGCTCAAACCGCGCCCAGATAGTCGGCCTTGCCGATGTCCACACCGGCCTGGCGCAGCAAGGCGTAAGCGGTGGTGGTGTGGAAAAAGACGTTAGGCAAGGCCCAGCGCTGCAGCAAGGTTTCACCATTGAACACCAGCGCATCGCGGCCACGCTGGGGCACAACGATTTCGCGGCTGGTTGCACCTTCCACGTCGGCAACGCTGAAGGACTCCACATACTCAACCGCCTTCTGGACTCGAACGATCAGCGCGGCCAGCGTGGTTTCATCGTCGGGCCACTTCGGTGCCTCGGTGGCGGCCAGTCTGGCCATCGTCATGCGGCCAATGTCGCAGGCGATCTTGACCTGGGCCCCAAACGGCAGCATGTCCGGGGCCAAGCGCATACCCAGGTAATTAGCGCTGTCGAATTTTTTGGCGTCGGCATGGGCCTGCGCTTTTTCAAGCCAAACCGCCAGGTTGCTCAACATGCGGGCAATGATGGGCGCGCTGGCTGCGTGAATCGTCATGGTCATGGGGTAGTCCTGGTCAAAGTTTGTTGGAACCCATGCGCTCGAAGAACTCGCGCAGCGGGACCATTGCGGGGGAATGACTGGTGAAGCCGCCGTCCACCGCCAGCGTGTCGCCGGTGATGAAAGATGATTCGTCGCTGGCCAGGAACAGCACCACGTTGGCGATCTGCCTCGGGTGGCCCAGCGCGGGCGTCAGGTGCTGGGCCAGCAAGATGTCCTTGATTTCCTGCGGCACGCTCTTTTGCGCGTGATCGTTGATGACGAAGCCGATCATGATGGCGTTCGAGCGCACGCCCTGCTTGCCGTACTGCGCGGCCACCGAGCGGCTGAGCTGCATCAGCGCCGCTTTGGAGGCGGCATAGGCAGTCAGCGTCACATCGCCCAGCAGGCCAAAGCCCGAGGTCGAATGGATGATGGAGCCGCCGCCGATCTTGAGCATCTCGGGGATCACATGCTTGCAGCACAACATCGCGCCGCGCACATTGACGTTCATCGCCCGGTCCCAGGCCTCGATGGCGACGTTGCACACATCGCGGTCAGCGCCGCGCTGCGCCGTGTCCAGTGCCGCCGCATTGTTGTGTAGCACGTCGATGCGGCCATAACGCGCGATCACGGCGGCTACCATCGCCCGGATGTCGTCCTCCGACGTCACGTCGGTGCGCCAAGCCATTGCCTCACCGCCGGCCGCCACAATCGCGGCGGCGGTCTCAGAGGCCGATTCAAAGTTGATGTCAGCCACCACCACGCGTGCGCCATGGGCCGCCAGCACATGGGCACATTCCGCACCGAGCCCGGCACCGGAGCCGGTGATGATGGCAACCTTGCCTTCGAGTCGCGCTGTTGTCGTTGTGATCGTCATGTCTTTCCTTTATTTGTAGGGCGGGTCATGACCCGCGTCGGGCCGGCTGTGCCACCCGTTTTGCGCCAAGCCAGCTCAGCTTGGCATTCCGTTGCCCCCAGCGCCATCGCTCGCGGGTCTTGACCCGCCCTACCCAACCGGACGAACAAAAGCACAGCCGAAGGATCAGCGCGGCGGAGCGTTTTGCGGAGGTCAAGGAGGAGGCCGCAGCCCTAGGCTGCGCTGGGGGACACGTAGCAAAACGCGCCGTCGCGCTGATCCCGCAAACCAGCCACTTCTTCGTGAACGCGGGATGCCGGGTTCCGATCAATGCCCCGGAAACTCTCACCCTCTCAAAGTCCAGTGAACTGCGGCGCGCGCTTCTCGCTGAAGGCCTGCGCGGCCTCTTTCACGTCTTGCATGGTCGCCAGCAAGGCGAACAGATCCAGCTCCAGATCAAGCCCGCTCTTCAAATCCAATTCCATCGCGGCACGGGCCGCCCGCTTGGCAAAAGCAGTCGCTACCGGCGGCTTGCAAGCAACTCGGGAAGCCAAGTCCGCCACTTCGGCAAGCAAGCTCTCAGAGCTGGCCGAGACGCGGCTGAGCAAGCCGATCGCCAGCGCTTGTGTGGCCGTCAGTCGCTCATTGGTCAGCAGCAAATCCATCGCCCGGCCGGGGCCGACCGCACGGGCCAACCGCTGCGTGCCACCACCACCGGGGATCAGACCCAAGCCGGTTTCAGGCAGGGCCAGCACCGCATTCGGGCTGGCAAAGCGGATATCGCAAGCCAATGCAAGCTCCAAGCCGCCGCCCATGCAAAACCCGTGGATGGCCGCAATCACCGGCTTGCGCACCCGGTCGAGCGCTTCAATCCAGCGTGCTTTTTCCATGCGCTCGCGCACTTGCAAGGAGGTCTCGATGCCGCGCCGCTCCTTGATGTCCGCACCGGCACAAAAGCCGCGCGCGCCTTCACCGCGAATCACGATGACGCGGATCAGCGGGTCGGCGTCCAGCTCGGCCAGTGCGCGCGGCACATCACGCCGGATGTCGTCATTGATCGCGTTGATCTGGCCCGGCCGGTTCAGCACGATCCAGCCGATGCCGTCCTGCCGTTCCACACGCACCGCCGGCTCGCAGATTGGCGCAACAGCGGCGAGCAGGCCGCAAGTCGCGTCCGAGTTGGAAGGGATAGTCATGTCAACTCAATACTCTTCGAACTCGAACACTTGGCCGCGCAGCTCGGACGGATCGATGCGGATCAGCGACTTGCCGCCCACCGCTTCGGATTCCTCCACCCAAGTGAACTTGGTGCCGCGCGAGCGCAGGTCTTCGGCCTTGGCCGCCAAGCCGTTGACCGCGATGCGGATGTAGTAAGGGCCGGGTCCCCAGCTGTTCAGGTAGACACCGGCATCACCATTCCAACGCGTCGCTTCGATGATGTCGAGCGAAGCACTGTTGGGCAGGGTGAAGCCCATGGTGGCGCGGCGATAGCCCTCCTGGGACAGCGCTTCGACCGGGTCTTGCGGCTCCCAGCCGAGGTTGGCCGAGCAGCAGCGCAGCGTCTCGTCCAGGTTGCGGACCAAGAAGCCGCGCGCCGTCACGCGCACCATCTCGCCTGCGGCCAGATCACGCGGCTGCGGGGCCGGCGAGGCAAAGGTGTCGGCCGGCATTTGCAGCGGCTCGATCGGCATCACCTCGATGCACAAGCCACCGTCTACCGATGGGTCATAGCGCGGATCTTCCGGCGTGCAACCCATCCACATGCGGTCAAACGGCATGTCGGCGGTGCGCTGCGCCATGCGAAAGCGCAGGCGGCGGCGCATCAGCTTTTCCATCAGGTTGTCGAACTTGGCGCTGTGCGTGGCCAGCACGATCGAATGCGTCAGCATCGGGCGATGGCGGCCCTGGTAGTCGCGCAGACTTTCCAGGAAGGTGTGGAACATCGGGTCGCCGTGGTTCGGCTTGTCCAGATGCACTTGGGGCTCGACCCGGGTGGGGGCCACGGCCAGCGACTTGTGGACGCGCAGGAAATGCGCGATGTAAGGGTGGTCGGCAAACGCTTGCCGCCAGCGCTCATGCTTGTGGATGCCCAGCTTGTTGACCAGCAGCTCGGTCATCCCGTCCGGGTCCTCGACCATCATGTCGGCGCTCATCAGCAGTTCAAACATCGAATTCTCCAAAAGTGTGAGGGGATCAGACCGTAGCCGCGTAGGCCGCCGTTTTGGCGGGGTCTTGGCGGGGGTTCAGCAAGAAATGCGACAGCGCCGGGATCAGCACCAGGGCGCCGACCATGTTCCACAGGAACATGAAACTCAGCAGGATGCCCATGTCGGCCTGGAACTTGATCGGCGACCAGGCCCAGGTGATCACACCCGCCGCCATCGTCAACCCGACCAGCGCTACGACGCGACCGGTAAAGTCCAGCGAGCGGCGATAGGCCTGTGCCAAGGTGGCACCGCTGCGCTGCATCGTCAATTGCACGCTCAGCAGGTAGAGCGCGTAGTCCACCCCGACACCGACGCCAACGGCAATCACCGGCAGCGTGGCGACCTTCAGGCCGATGCCCAGCCAAACCATCAAGGCCTTGCACAGAATCGTGGTCATGATCAGCGGAATCATTGCGACGATGGTGGCGCGGATGCTGCGGAAGGTCAGCAAGCACAGCAAGGCGGTGGCCCCGTAAACGGCCAGATACATCTTGATGATGCCGCGCTCGACTTCGATGTTGGTGGCGGCCTCGATGCCGGCGCTGCCTGCGGCGAGCAAGAAGCGCGTCGGCCGCTCGGTGCCTTCGGGGGCGTTGTAGCGATTCGCGAAGTCTTCGCTGATCTTCAGCACGCGCGCCAACGTGTCGGCCTTGTGGTCGCTCAGATAAGCGATCAGCGGCGAGACCGAGCATTTCTGGTTGGTGATGTCCGGCATGGCGATCATGGCGGCCGAGACGGCGGCGTTGGTGATCGCCTGGTCGCGGCTGATGGTCAGCCATTTGCCGCTGCCCTCGGCCATGCCGGCGGTGATGAAGCGGGTCATGTCGGCAATCGACATGGTCGCTTGCACGCCCGGCGTCTGGCGCAATTCCAGCGCCAGCTGATCCATCAGTTGCAGCGAGTCGTAGTAGCGGCAACCGTCTTCGTCGGTCTTCATGATGACGACGAACTGGTCGCTCGACAGGCCGTAATGCTGGGTGATGTAGGCGTTGTCGCGGTTGTAGCGGGAGTCGGCGCGCAACTCCGGTGCGCCGGGGTCGAGGTCACCAATGCGCAAGTCCATCATCACCCAGGTGGCACCGGCGGTCAGCAAGGCGGCCAGTGACACGGCGATGGTCGCACCCTTGCGCTCGGTCAGCCGGTCCAGGCTCTTCCACAGCCGCGCCAGCACGCCACGGCCGGCCTCGGTGTCGATGTCTTCTACCAGGGCGCGGCGGGCCGCCACCGGGCTGACCCCGATGTAGGACAGCGTCACCGGGATCAACACCAGCTTGGTGAAGATCAGCACCGACACGCCGATGCTGGTGGTGATGGCGAGGTCGCGAATCACCGGGATGTCAATGATGATCAGCACCGCGAAGCCGACGATATTGGTCAACAAGGCGGTCAGGCCGGCAAAGAACAAGCGGCGGAAGGTGTAGCGGGCGGCAATGTATTTGTGCGTGCCTCGTCCGACGTCCTGCAGGATGCCGTTCATCTTCTGCGCCCCGTGCGATAGGCCGATGGCGAAGATCAGGAACGGAACGAGGATGGTGTAGGGGTCAAGCTGATAGCCGAGCAAGTGCATAAGGCCCAGCAGCCAGGCCACGCCGGCCACGGCCACCGTCACCAGCAGCAAGGTGCTGCGCAAGCAACGGGTGTAGAAGAACACAAACACGCCGGCCACCGCGACCGAGACGCCAAAGAACAGCATCACCTTGCGAAGACCTGCGATCAGGTCGCCGACGATCTTGCCGAAGCCGACGATGTGGACCGACACGGCGTCGCTCTCGTAGGTGCGGATTTTTTGCTCCAGCGCTTCCGAAAATTCACCGTAGTTCAGCGGCTTGCCGGTCTGCGGATTGATGTCCAGCAGCGGCGTGATGATCATGGTCGACTTGAGGTCGTTGGCCACCAGGCTGCCGACGATGCCGGCTTTGGAAATATTGGTGCGCAGCGTCTCGATCGACTCGGGCGTCCCGTTGTAATCCGAGGGCATCACGGCACCGCCCATGATGCCTTCCTCGGTGACCTGACGCCAACGCACGATGGGCATCCACAGCGACTTCATCCAGGAGCGGTCGACGCCCGGGATCAGGTACAGCGTGTCGTTGACCTTGCGCAGCGTTTCCAGGTATTCCTGGTTGTAGATGTCACCGGTCTTGTTCTCGACCACCACGCGGATGGTGTTGCCCAGGCCGGGCAGTTCGGCCTTGTTGGCCAGGTAGTTCTTGATGTAGGGGCTGGACGAAGGAATCATCCGCTCGAAGCTGGCGTTAACTTCCAACTTCAGCGCAAAGAAGCTCAGCACAAAGGTGGCCAGCACGCACAGAAAAAGGACTGGAGCCCGGTTGTTGAAAATAAACCGCTCCAGCAAGTTACCGGAACGGGGATCGAAATCCCGTAAATCCCGGATGACAGGCATGGCAGGATTGCCCGCGTGTGCGCTCATCAGTTTTATCCTTCAGTTGGGCGCTCATGCGCCGAAGCACAGTAGCTTCAGGGTTCGAGGGCGAGAGTGCCCACGCCGTTCACGCGCGCCAGAGCGATGCTCTTCGGGCCTACGGCCACGGCGCCCAGAACATCGGCAGAAGCACCGGTCTTGAGCACCACGCTGCGGCTCAAGTCGGCCGCCACCGCCAGCACATGACCGGACTGCGACAGCAGCAGCAGGCGGTCATCTGGCAAAGTCACCGACGCCACGAGATTGGCGTCAATACCGGTTTCAATCTTGTTCCACGGAGCGTCAGCGTTCAGTCGGGCAAAGGCATTGCCGCGCAAGCCGTAAACCAATAAACGCTCACCGCGCACGTCGGCACCGAAAAAGGTGCCGTTGTAGGGCGTGTTCACCTTGACGAAGCGGTTAGCTGCGGCGTCGAGCTGCAACAGCAAGCCTTGTTCACCGACGATGTAGCGCTGCGCGCCCTCGCCGGTCACGCCGTACAGGTGGAATTGGCGTTCGTTCTCCAGCCGGTCCATCCACGGCTCCCAGCGCTTGCCGCCGTCATTGGTGTGCAGCACCAGGCCGAAGGCGCCGACCAGATAGCCTTCACCGTTATCGGCAAACCAGACATCGAGAAACGGCGCAGGCAGCACATCCGGCGTGGCCGATTGCGCTGTTGAACGCTCGATCTCGCGCAACAGCGACTCGGCTGCGGCATCGCCCATCTTGGCGCGGGCCGAATAGGTTTCACGCAGCAGCGTCAACACCGACCGGCCGTCCAGCACCTTCTGCCAGGTCGCACCGCCGTCGGTGGTGCGCAAAGCCACTGCGTCATGCCCCACCGCCCAGGCGGTGTTGGCATCGACGAATTTGACCGAGACCAGGTCCGAGCTGATGGGGCTGGGCACTTGCTTCCATTGCTTGGCCCCATCGTTGGACAGCAAGATCAAGCCGCGCGGGCCGACCGCAATCAAGCGCTCGCCGCGCCGCGCAATACCGCTGGTCGCGCCCTTGCTCGCAAAGTCGGAGGTCTGCGTCGGCGTGTCGAGCAAGTCAGGCAAGCTGGCCCGCTTCGGCAGCGAACCTGCACCCACCGCCAGTGCTGCCCCAACCAAGAGACATGTGGCGAACAGGAATATCGGTCTTGGTCGTTTTAGCACGGCGTGGTCCTCATGGGTTCAGGTCAACGTGCAGTTTCGCGCGTCACGATCGCTTCCGGGTTCATTTCCCGCTCGGTGAAGGTCTTCGGTGCCACCATGTGGCCGCCCACCATCACGTCGTTGAAGTAGCCATACATATTCTTGTTGAAGTCATAGACCACCGTCTTGACCGCCCAAGGCAACTTCTTGTCATACATCTGGAACACGCCGTTGAAGATCGAGCGATAGAGATCACCGTTCTGGTCGAAAGCGTCATAGTTGGCAGCCGCGCTCATGTCTTCGTCAAAGTAGTAAATCCGCTTCGAGTACGCGTGGCGCATGCCGGCCTTCAACGTCGCCTCCACAACCCAGACGCGATGCAACTCCCAGCGCTCGCACACCGGGTTGACATGCTTGGCCAGCAAAGCCAGCTCGAGCGTCGGGCACTCGAAACTGCTCTTGTACTGGTTGTAGGGCAGATACATCTCCTTCTTGCCGACCAATTTGTAGTCGAACCGGTCGAGCTTGCCACCCACCACGAACAACTCGTCGAACAGCGTCAGGCCGCCCTGGCTGGCCACCGGCGTGTCGTAGGAGAACTCTGGCGACTGCTTGATCCGGCGCTGACCTGGCGTGTAGCTCCAGGCCTTGCGCGGCGAGACGGTCGGGTCGATGAAGTCCTGCAGCCCGGTGGCACCGCCAGCCAAGCGGGCGGGCGACTTGGTGACGGAGAAGGCGCGATACGCCACATTGGGATCGCGGTCAGCCTGCTCGGTCTGATACCAGACCGAATCGGTGTAGGTGCTCTGCTCGGCCGTCATCGTCGGCTTGCCCGATGAGTCGATCACCCACGAGCGCGAGGCCGAAGTGGAGACCGCCGTTTCACCCTGGTAATGCAAGATCTGGTTCCAGACCATCTCGATGCCCTTGGTCGGGATGGGGAAGGGCAAGCCGCCACGGCAAGCCACATCAATCGCCAGACCTTCTTTCAGCGTGTTGCAACCGGTGGCGTTGCGAACCGTCGCTTTGAGAAACTTTTCCGGATACGCCGCCGACCGCTGGGTCGGGTAAATGTCCATATAAAAAGTGGTCGGGTTCAGCTTCAGCAAACGCTTCTGGCCCTCGGACATTTTGTCCGCGTACTGCGCCGCGTTCTTGCTGTCGATGCGGTAAACCGGCTTGTCGGCCTTGAACGGGTCGGCCCAAGCACCGCTGTTCGGCTTGAAGTCGGCCGGGAAGGTCTTGATGCCGCCGGTATAGGCGGGGATGGTGCCTTCGGCATTGCCGGCCATGATGCCGCCGAACTCGGTCAGTGTCGTACCCAGCTTTTTGGC